>JBAVPS010000001.1:0-6611 GCA_049693315.1 Rhizomicrobium sp.
AAGATCGCCGGTTTCGATCAGCACCAGATTGCCGGGTTCAAGTTCCGAGGCGGGCACTTTTTCATAAAGCCTCAGTTCCGGTACTTCCAGCCGCTTGGCTTTCATCTCCACCTGTGTGCCGCGTAACGATGCGGCCTGTGCCTTGCCGCGCCCTTCCGCGACGGCTTCGGCAAAGTTGGCGAACAGGATGGTGAACCACAGCCAGATATTGATCTGGATGGAAAAGCCAAGATGAGACGCGCCCGCTTCGATATCCCGGATCAGCAGGATGGTGGTCAGCGTGGCGACAATTTCGACGGCGAACATGACCGGATTGCGGATCATGCAGCGTGGATCGAGTTTCTTGATGGCATCGAAGACTGCCTGGCGGAGAATTTTTCCGTCGAACAAGCCTACCACGGCCATGCGTTTACGAATGTGGGTCATGATTGTCTCACGAGATTAGAAAAGGGTGCCCGAAGCCATCGCCAGATGTTCGACGATGGGGCCCAGTGCCAGCGCGGGGAAGAAGGTCAATCCTCCGACGATCAGGATGACACCGATCAGAAGTCCGACGAACAGGCCGCCATCGGTCGGAAATGTGCCCGCCGATGGTGGGATGATCTTTTTTTCGACCAGAGATCCGGCAATCGCCAGCGTTGGCACCACCATCAGAAAACGGCCAACGAACATGGCAAGGCCAAGCATCGTGTTGTAGAACGACGTATTGGCGGAAAGCCCGGCAAAGGCGCTGCCATTGTTGGCGGTGGCCGAAGTAAAGGCGTAGAGAATTTCTGAAAATCCATGCGGGCCGTTATTAGCGATGCCCGTGAGCCCTGCCGGGATGACGCTGGCCAGTGCCGTCAGACCAAGGATGGACAAAGGCAGGATCAGGATGGCCAGCATGGCCATTTTGACTTCTTTAGCCTCGATTTTCTTGCCGAGATATTCCGGGGTGCGCCCGACCATCAGCCCGGCGATGAACACGGCGAGAATGGCAAACAGCAGCATGCCGTAAAGCCCGGAGCCAACACCGCCGAAGATGATTTCCCCCAGCATCATATTGACCATCGGCACCATGCCGCCCAGGGGCGTCAGGCTGTCATGCATGGCATTGACTGCACCGCACGAGGCATCGGTGGTGACGGTGGCGAACAGGGCAGAATTGGCAATGCCGAAGCGGACTTCTTTGCCTTCCATATTCCCGCCGCTTTGGGTGGCATGGGTGCCCTGATCGATGCTGGTGGCCAGATGCGGGTTGCCACTGCTTTCGGCGGCATAGGTGGCGAAGGTGCCGCCCAGGAACAACAGGCCCATCACAGCGAAGATGGCCCAGCCCTGACGTTGATTGCCGACCCAGCGACCGAACAGATTGGTCAGCGCTGCCCCGAGCGAGAATATCAGCACCATCTGCACCAGATTGGCCAGTGCCGTCGGGTTTTCATAAGGGTGTGCCGAGTTGGCGTTGAAGAAGCCGCCACCATTGGTGCCCAGCATCTTGATGGCTTCCTGCGACGCCACCGGCCCCTGCGCGAGGATCTGCTGCGCCCCTTCCAGTGTGGTGATGTGCAGATAGGGGGTAAGGTTCTGCGGCACGCCCTGCCAGACGAAGAACAGCGCCGCTAAGATCGAGATCGGCAGCAGCACGTACAGTGTGCAGCGGGTCAGATCGACCCAAAAGTTGCCTAAGCCTTGTGCCGAGCGGCGGGCAAAGCCGCGGATAACCGCCAGCGCCAGCGCGATGCCGGTGGCGGCGGAAACGAAATTGTGCACCGTGAGCCCGGCCATCTGGGTCAGATAGCTCATGGTGGTTTCCGGCACATAGGATTGCCAGTTCGTGTTGGTAACAAAGCTGATGGCGGTGTTGAACGCCAGATGCGTCGAAAGCCCCGGCAAGCCTTGCGGGTTGAGGGGCAGGGCGCCTTGCAGGCGTTGCAGCGCATACAGCACGATGAATCCGGCGAAGCTGAAGATCAGCATCGCGGTTGCATAGCTCAGCCAGTGCTGTTCCTGCGCCGGATCAACCCCGGCCGCGCGGTAGAAGCCGCGCTCCAGCGGGCCCAGTACGGGCGTCAGCAGGGTGCGCTTGCCGGTAAAAACGGCGTCCAGATACCAGCCGAGCGGTTTGGTGAGTATCAGTATAATCGCGGCAAACAGCCCGATCTGTAAAAAGCCATTGAGGGTCATGTCAGAACCGCTCCGGCCGGATGAGTGCGTAAACGAGATAGGCGAACAGGCCGAGCGTGGCGGCGGCCCCTAACACATAGTCGAGTGTCATGGCGCCCTCACAAGGCTTCACAGGCATGTGCGTAGCTGAGCGCAATGCCGGTGAAGACCACACTCAAGGCGATATAAAGGATGTCGTACATGGATGCCCCATACTGGTTATTCCAGTGGGGATACATCCGTCAGAAGGGCATAAAGGTTCGAGACGGATTGCAGGCGGGAATTATAAGAATTTCATAAGTACGTCTATTCCGTTTATGCGCTGTAATTTTGATCTGGTGGCGGTTGGCAGTTTCTGGCAGCGCCCGGCAATAGTTTTCATGGCATGGGCAATGGCATTATCTGCCTTGATCCTAAGCGGTCCCCTCAGTACAATCTACCTAAAATTGTGTTCAGTCCCGGGTTTCGTGGTTAACTATTATCCTTCGCCTGGAAGGTGGCCCTATGGGGCAAGTTCTACACCGTGGCATCACACCGACACCCGCGGTTGCGTCGAACGGCCTTGGCGAGAGATGGGGTGGGGGGAGATGAAAAGGGTTTTCAAACCGGTAGTGTTTTTGCTGCTTGCGTTGCTGGCATATGGGGGCGCGCCGGCGTGCTTTGCCGCATCGACGGATATAGCCCGCCTTTCAAAACAAGATGGGGAACAGGCCCTCAAACAAAATACCGTTTTGTTGAACGATGAGATTGCCAGTTATGATTTTCCGTCTCCTGTCGTGTCGATCGCCTGGAGCCCGGACGGCCGCCGTCTGGCCGTTTCCTATGGCGAAGATAAGCAGGTGGCTCTGATTGACCGTGCCACCGGTCGCACGATGTGGACGATCGCGAAACTCGCAAGCCATTATTCGTCGGTCTGCTGCAGGCTGCTGTTTTCGCCTGATGGGGCGCATCTGTATACTGCTTCCGCGGTGACGCGCGGCTCAGTGAAACGGGACGTATCCGTCTCGATACTCGACACCCGTGACGGTTCCATCGCCGGGGCATTTGCTTATCATGAACCTCCGGGTGGTGCCTCAATGGCGTTGGACATGGCGCTCAGCCATGACGGCAAGACGCTTTATGCAATTCCCGGAATGACGAATGAGGTGATTGCCTTCGACACACACACCGGGGCCGTTACGAATAAATTTGTTGCCCCGGAGGGCGTTCCGGAAACGGGAAGGGGCTTTACCAGGGGGCGTCTGGTCCTTGACGAAGATCGTGGCCGGCTTTGGTTTGCGCATCAAGGGACGCTGGTGGGGTGGTCCCTTGATGGAAAGTCGGTGGCGCAGGTGCAGGCATTTCAGCTCGGGGTCACCGCAATGGCCCTTAATAAAAAGACCGGCGATATCGTCGCCGGGGGTACCTCAGAGGTGGAACAGAGCAGGTTTCCACTCAGCCGGAGAGTGAAAGATACAGAAATCCGGACTTATTCGGACCCGGCTCCGGAACTTGTACGTGCCTTTGACGGTGAAACGGCCAGGCTGAAACGAAAATACATTGGTCCGAGTGGTGGCGTAGAGGGTTTGGCCGTAAGCAAGGATGGATCGCTGATCGTAGCTGCAAAATCGCGCCTCGTCACAGGTGAGCATGCGCGATTGCTCGTTTGGGATACGGAGACCGGACAATTCCTTGCCGAGCACGATTGTGGATACGCAGATCTTGGTGACGTTTTGTTCAGCCCGGACGGACAGCTGCTTGCGTATGTCGAGGGCAAAAGGGTGAAAGTGTTGAAGATCACACGGTAACAGAGGCGAGAGGTTGCTTGTTTGGGTTGTTATACCCGGATAACAACTAAGGGTGTTTCTGTGCGGGGCGCCTCCATCCCGTGTCTGTGCCGGATAATGGGGGGCTTGCGTGGTTTCTGCCCGCCTGCGCCCGTGGGGGATTGATTTTCACGGCTTTCCCGGTAGTAAAGCCCCATGATTAGTCTTGATAACATCTGTAAGCAGAACGGCCATCAAATCCTGTTCATCGACGCGTCGATGGGCATTCAGAAGGGCGAGAAGGTCGGGCTGGTCGGGCCCAATGGTGCTGGCAAAACGACACTTTTCCGCATGATCGCCGGGGAAAACCTGCCCGACGACGGGCAGGTGTCGGTCGATCCCGACAAGACAATCGGCTATTTCAGTCAGGACGTCGGCGAAATGTCGGGCCAGAGCGCCGTTGCGGCGGTGATGGATGGTGTTGGTCCTGTGAGTGCGCTGGCCGCCGAGATGGCCAGCCTTGAAGCCGCGATGGTCGATCCCGATCAGCTTGATGCCATGGATGCCATTGTCGAGCGTTATGGCGAGGTGCAGGGCCGTTTCGAGGAACTGGACGGTTATGGGCTGGAGGCACGGGCGCGCGAAATTCTCGCTGGCCTCAGCTTCAGTCAGGAGCGCATGGACGGTGACGTTGGTGCGCTTTCCGGTGGCTGGAAAATGCGTGTGGCGCTTGCCCGGATTTTGTTGCTCAAGCCCGATGCCATGCTGCTGGACGAGCCGAGCAACCATCTTGATCTGGAAAGTCTGATCTGGCTGGAAGCGTTCCTCAAAAGCTATGATGGCGCGTTGCTGATGACATCGCACGATCGCGCATTCATGAACCGCATCGTCGATAAGATTGTCGAGATCGACAGCGGTACGCTCATCACCTATTCCGGCAACTACGATTTTTATGAGCAACAGCGGCTTTTAAGCGAAGGTCAGCGTCAGGCGCAATTCGAGCGCCAGCAGGCGATGCTCGCCAAGGAAATCAAATTTATCGAGCGTTTCAAGGCGCGGGCCTCGCATGCGGCGCAGGTCCAGAGCCGGGTGAAGAAGCTGGATAAGATCGAACGGGTTGATCCGCCCCGCCGCCGCCAGTCGGTTCAGTTCGATTTGCGCAGTCCGCCACGGTCGGGCGATGACGTGGCGAATTTCAAAGGCGTTCACAAGGCCTATGGCCGTCAGGCGATCTATGCCGGGCTGGATTTTATGATCCGCCGCAAAGAACGCTGGTGCATTCTGGGTGCCAATGGTGCGGGCAAATCCACGCTGTTGAAGCTGGCCGCTGGCGCGATCCAGCCGGATCAGGGCGTGGTGACCATCGGCAGCAATGTCCGCATGGGTTATTTCGCCCAGCACGCGATGGACCTGTTAGATGGCGACGATACGGTTTTCGAATCCTTAAGCGAGTCCTTTCCGCAGGCCGGGCAGGGGACATTGCGCACACTGGCCGGTTGCTTCGGCTTTTCCGGTGACGATATCGAGAAGCCTTGCCGCGTGCTGTCCGGCGGTGAAAAGGCGCGGCTGGTTATGGCCAAGATGTTGTACGACCCGCCAAACCTGCTGGTGCTGGATGAGCCGACGAACCATCTGGATATGGCAACCAAGGAAATGCTGGTTGCTGCGCTGGCGGGGTTCGAGGGCACCATGCTGTTCGTTTCGCATGACCGCCACTTCCTTGCCGCGCTTTCCAACCGGGTGCTGGAGTTGGCACCCGATGGCATTCATCAGTATGGCGGCGGCTACACCGAATATGTCGCCCAGACCGGGCAGGAAGCCCCGGGCCTGCACCCGTTTGGGTAGGAGTAAGTCATTCTGAGACTATTGTAAGAAGCGGGTGAAGAATAGAAAGGCTGCAACTGGCAGCCCTTTCTACCACGACAGCGTTTTGGTGTTGGCTTCAAACAAGGCTGCGCCGGACAGTTCTGGGCTACTGACCTTCAGGCCGGGCAGCAGGTCAGATGCCGGAACCCCGTAATATTTCATGCAGGAAGGGCAAACATAGATCGTTGCCCCTTTGGCAACCAGATCGCCCAGCATTTTCTGCTGGGTGGCAAAGGCATCCTTGTTCGCGGTTGTGGCAAGGCGCACCGCGTGGTCATTGAGATAGACCGTCAGTTTATGCCCCCGAATCAGTTGGTTCATGCCAAACCCCAGCGCCATTTCACTGCGATGGCCATCGTCAGAGGTCAGGTTGATGAAAAGCGGGTCTGTGTTACCCGCAAGAGCAGGGGGCGTGGTCAGTGGCAACAGTGCCACCACAATAATCATAATTAGTCTTATGATCATTACGTTTTTCATGCTGTTCTCCATCATGGTTCGCTGTACCCTGACTTGTGTCAGACCAGTGTATGTCCAACCTCAGTTATGACGATGATTTCTGTCATATTTCAGCAATGATTATTCCGGTTCTGCAGGTTTCGCAGGCAAATAGAGGGTGAGTTGCCATTCATCCACTCAGCAGCAATTGTATGATGATATGGTTAAGACTGGAGCGGGAATTTGTCCCGCCTCCAGCCGTTTACAATGCAGATGATCTCTGTAAATTGCGGGGACAAAGATTGCTCGAACAAACAGGACGAACGCGTATGTCGAAGATTGAGTATTGTCTGGTTGGGGATATCGGCGGCACCAATGCCCGTCTGGCCGTAGCCGATTTGACGGGAAAACGCCCGGTGT
>JBAVPS010000002.1:0-6073 GCA_049693315.1 Rhizomicrobium sp.
AGGTCTGAAGGCTGCCGGGCGCCACCACGCAAATAAAAGATAGCCCGTGGTGGAGGTCGAGTCGGTTTAAAAAAAGGGCCGGTGCGAAACCGGCCTTTTGTCTGTCTGCTGATGGTCCAGCCTTAAAACCGAAACGTCTTGCCGACCCGGACCGAGAAGGTTGAGGTTTTGGCGTGATAGCCTTCATCCAGCAGGGCGTCTTCGCCATACACCAGCAGAAGTTCGGTGCCGGGCTGCCATTCCCAGCGATAGCGCAGCGAGGCTGCAAAATCCTGACTGATATTGTCATATTGTAACTGCGCCCGCAGCGTCATGTCAGGGGTGAAGTTCCACGCCCCGTCGATCATGCCGATATGCACGGTGACGTCGCCATGGGGCACTTCAATCATCTTCATGACATGTTCGATGTCAAACTCGACATCATTGCTGGGCGATGTCTTGAGCGTGGTATCGATATAAAGCCGGTGCCCGTCATAATAATTGGCATCATATTCGGCGACCATATCAAGATAGATCGGACGGGCTTTCGACGTTGTCAGTTCGGCAAAATAGGAGGTCTGATAATATTCGCCCGCCGCAATGGCAATGCCGTGTGGCAGGTTATAGGCGCTGTGCGGACGGTCATCATAGTGAAAGTATTTAAGTTGCAGCGTATCGGCGTCGGCGCTGATCAGCTGCACCAGCATACCGTAATCATAGGTTTCCAGCTTGTTATCGAGCCCGGTGGTTCCTTCCAGAAACGGCACCACCGTAACCGAACGCAATACGCTGTCGGTATAGCGTTGTTCATAGCTCAGCTGGCTGTGGTAATCGCGGATGCTGTTCCACGAGACATAGCCCAGCGCCGGGTTATATTTCTGCCCGACCTGCTTGAAGCGGAAATAGCCACCCCATGGTTCGTTGGGCAGGGAAATGACGGCCCCCAGACTGTCGCCATCGCCTTTGATACTGTCAAAGCTGCGTTCGTAATAGCCGTCCATCTGCAGGATCTTGTCGCCGAACAGATGCGAGTTGAGATACTGAAAATCGGTCCCTGCCACATGGTTGGTGGCCGCGCCCGACGGATCGCCATCGGTGAACACCATGCCGACTTTGGATTCGGCCAGCACCGGCGCGGTCAGGCGCAAAACCGACAGCTGCTGCTCGCCGGTTTCTGCGGTACCTGCCGTGCGCACGCTGAGCGCCCCGATGCCATAGCCATCTTCGCTGCCGGAAATCTTGGCCCCGCCCAGAATATTGACGCCATGGCCGTTCAGAATGCCGATGTTGCGCGATAAAAACGGCATCGCGTTGTAATCGTCGGACAGCGGCACGCCGCCAAATTCAAAGCTCGGGGCGTCCTGCAGGAAGAAATCGCGCCGTTCCGGATAAAACAGCGAGAAGCGCGAGGTGTTGACCTTGCGGTCATCCAGCGGGGCATCGGAAAAGTCGGTGTTGGCGGTCAGTGTGCCGGTCAGCGATGGGGTGATCTTGTAAAAAACATTGCCGCTGGGGCGCAGGCTGAAACCATCCTTACCACTGTCACTGTTTTGATAGCGGCCAAGGGCGAAGGTCTGCACATCCAGACCAATGCCGGTATCAATGTCATGAATGCCGGACAGCGTGCCTTCCTGACTGATGTTGTAATCGCCTAAGGTTTTGTTGACGTTGGACCAGCGCACATATTCCGACTTGCGCCGGATGGTGCGCCAGATATCCAGCCCCCAGTCGCCCTTGTCGCGGAAGGAAATGCTGCGGAACGGAATGGCGATTTCCGCCTGCCAGCCGTCGGCGGTAATGCGGGTTTTCGCCGTCCATATTGCGTTCCAGTTGTCGAGAAATTCGTAATTGTTCTTCAGCAGGGCGTCATAGCGCGCCCCGGAAGGGGAAATGCCGAAGACAAAGGCATCGCGCCCCTTGTGGTTGGGGTCGAGATAGATGCGGACGCTGTCGTCCTTGGTAATGTCGCCGTCACGCTGTTTGATGCGGGAAACAATCTTGCCCGGTTCGCTGTCATAGGCCCGGATGGCGATATACAGCGTCCCGGAATCATAGAGCATGCGCACTTCGGTGCGTTCGCTGGCCGGGGCACCTTCCTTCGGGTCAACCTGATAGAAACGGTCGATCACCGGGGCCTGCTGCCAGACCGCATCGGACAGATCGCCGTCAATGGTCGGGGCTTCTGTGGCGTTGATGCGCCGGGCATCGGCCCGCGGGTGGTACTGGTTGAAGTTGCCCGTCACCGGTTGACCAGCGGTTTCGGCGGGGGTAGCCCAGGCGGTGTTGGTCCAGGTGGGGGCGAGCCCGGCAAGGCAGGAAGCGATGAAAAGCGCCTGCCGCCAGCTTTTTCCGGCTGATCGGGATATGGTAAACGAAACTTCACGGTTAGAACGCAGGTACTGTGACAAAAGTCGGCTCCCCCAAGTTGATGCCATGCCGCCCACTATCCGCGATCCACGCTATGGGGGCTGCATTCACAATCCAGATGCCGCCTATGTCCTGGTTGGATGCACTTCATAATAGCTTCTGGTTGTAACGGGTGCGGATTTTGTGCGTCCGACTGTCGCAAACAATCTTGCACAGGGGGCCGTCTGCCCCTATAACCCGCCCATTCCGCACGCGAGGCGGGTTCGCGGGGGTGTTCCCCGTGCCCCATCCGGTGCCCGAAAGGGTGACATCCTCGCGTAAGGTTAACCGGAAAAGGAAAGTAAGAACATGGCTTTGCCAGAATTTTCAATGCGCCAGCTCATGGAATCGGGCGCGCATTTCGGTCACCGCACCCAGCGTTGGAATCCGAAGATGGCGCCGTACCTGTATGGTGCGCGCAATGACATCCACATCATTGACCTGACCCAGACCATTCCGTTGTTGCACCAGGCCCTGGTGGCCATTCGCGACACGACGGCGGCGGGCGGTCGCGTTCTGTTCGTCGGCACCAAGCGCCAGGCGTCGGATACCGTTGCCTCGGCGGCCAAGCGCTGCGCCCAGTATTATGTCAACCACCGCTGGCTCGGCGGCACGCTGACCAACTGGCAGACCATTTCGAATTCGATCAAGCGCCTGCGCACCATCGAAGAAATTCTCGGCGCGCCCGAAACCTCGGGCCGTACCAAGAAAGAAATTCTCATGCTGACCCGCGAGCAGGAAAAGCTCGAGCGTTCGCTGGGTGGTATTAAGGAAATGGGCGGCCTGCCCAACATGCTGTTCGTCATCGACACCAACAAGGAATCGATCGCGATCGCCGAAGCGCGCAAGCTGAACATTCCGGTCGTGGCCATTCTCGACTCGAACAGCAATCCCGATGGCATCTCGTTCCCCATTCCCGGTAACGACGACGCCTCGCGCGCGCTGGCCCTGTATTGCGATCTGGTTGCCCGTGCGGCGATCGATGGTCTGTCCGAAAGCCAGCTGGCGGCGGGCGTTGACCTCGGTGAAGCCGACATCCTGCCGGAAGAAGTCCCGGCGGACGTGGTGGCCGAGGCCGTGACGACTGACGTGGCAGCGTCTTAATCGACCTGTATCAATGATTTCGGGCGCCACTCGGTCCACTGGGCCGGGTGGCGTTCGCAAAACCCCAATTCGACGGAGGATGTGATGGCGGATATTACCGCAGCGGCAGTCAAAGATCTGCGCGAAAAGACCGGCGTTGGCATGATGGATTGCAAGCGTGCCCTGACCGAAACGGGCGGCGATATGGAAGCTGCCATCGACTGGCTGCGCAAGAAGGGCCTGTCCAAGGCCGCCAAGAAGGCCGGTCGCGCTGCTGCCGAAGGTCTGGTTGGCATTGCCGCCACCGATGGCGCTGCTGTTGCCGTTGAGATCAATGCCGAGACCGACTTTGTTGCCCGCAACGACGAATTCAAGGATTTCGTCAAGAAGGCTGCCGAGATTGCGCTCACAGTTGATGGCGATGCCGAAAAGCTGCTGGCCGCACCGTTTACCGGCACCGAAACGGTTCAGCTCACCCTGACCAACCTGATCGCCAAGATCGGGGAAAACATGGCCCTGCGCCGCGTGCAGGCTCTGTCGGTCAATCCGGGTGTGGTTGCGACCTATGTCCACAGCGCCGTGACCCCGGAAGCGGGCAAGATCGGCGTGCTGGTCGCGCTGAAGTCGGAAGGTGACAAGGCGAAGCTGACCCATCTGGGCCGCCAGCTTGCCATGCACATCGCCGCCGTGGCCCCGCTGGCCGTGTCGGTCGAAAGCCTGCCGGCGGATGTCGTCGCGCACGAGCGTTCGGTCCAGACCGATATCGTCGCCCAGAAAAGCGCCGGTAAGCCCGCCAACATCGTCGAGAAGATGCTCGAAGGTGCGATGCGCAAGTTCTATGAAGAGAACGTGCTTTTGTCGCAGGTTTTCGTCATCGACGGCAAGGCCAAGATCGAAGACGTGCTGAAAGATGCCGCCAAGGAAATTGGCGCCCCGGTCGAAGTGACTGGCTTCGTTCGCTACAAGGTTGGCGAAGGCATCGAAAAGAAGGCGGATGATTTCGCCGAAGAAGTCAGCAAGCTGGCTGGCCACTGAAGTTTTACCCCCGCCCTGTCTTAACCGAGACAGGGCGGTTTCTTACCTGCTATACCTGTCCGCCGGTTTTTTGCGGACGTTTCTGCCGAGGGAAAAATATGTCGTCAAATTCGCCGAAGTTCCATCGTGTGATGTTGAAATTGTCCGGCGAAGCGTTGATGGGGGATCAGGCATTTGGCATTGATATGCCGACCGTTGATCGCATTGCTGCCGACATTAAAGACGCCGCGCTGACCGAAACCCAGATCTGTATGGTGATCGGTGGCGGTAACATTTTCCGCGGGGTCTCCGGTGCCGCCAAGGGTGTCGAGCGCACCACCGCCGACTATATGGGCATGCTGGCCACGGTGATGAATGCCCTCACCATGCAGGCCGCGCTCAACCGCATCGGGGTCGAATGTGTCGTGCAGTCGGCCATTCCGATGAACATGATCTGCGAAACCTATACCCATCGCAGCGCCATCCACCATCTGAACCGTGGCCGCGTGGTGATCTTCACCGCCGGTACCGGCAATCCCTTCTTCACCACCGACACGGCTGCCGCTTTGCGCGCCGCCGAGATGGACTGCTCGGCGATCCTGAAAGCCACACAGGTTGACGGTGTATATGATGCCGACCCGAAGAAGAACCCGGATGCCAAGCGCTATGATACGCTGACCTATCGCGATATGCTGGCGCGTGATCTGAAGGTGATGGACGCTGCCGCGGTCAGTCTGGCGCGCGATAATGGTATTCCGATCGTGGTCTTTTCGATTCACGAACCGGGTTCCTTCTCGGGCGTTTTGCGCAGCGAAGGTCGCTCGACAATTATCGCTGGCGAGTAATCGCACGGCTGTCCAGACGCCTCATGGGGCTTGATCTGGGTGGCCGCATTTTACGTTTTTATGCGGATAACCCGCCCGCACACTTGTTCCGGGCGGCGTTACGCGTAATTCTATGGCCCCTGATCGGATTGGGAGGAATTTATGCCTGCAACGTATGACAAGGACGATTTTAATCGCCGTATGAAGGGCGCTGTCACGGGCCTCAAAAGCGATTTGGCGGGCCTGCGCACCGGGCGGGCAAGCCCTGCGCTGCTCGATCCGGTTAACGTCGAGGCCTATGGTAACCGTATGCCGATCACCCAGGTGGGCACCGTGTCAGCGCCGGAATCGCGCATGCTGACCGTCCAGGTCTGGGATAAGAGCATGGTTAAGGCGGTCGATAAGGCGATTCGGGATTCCGGTCTGGGTCTCAATCCGCAGATCGATGGCCAGTTGTTGCGGATTCCGATCCCCGAACTGAACGAGGATCGCCGTAAGGAACTGGTCAAGATGGCCCATAAATATGCCGAACAGGCCCGTGTCAGCGTGCGCAATGTCCGCCGTGACGGTATGGATCTGCTGAAAAAAATGGAAAAAGACCACCACATCAGCCAGGACGAGCAGCATAAATTTGGCGACGAGCTGCAAAAATTCACCGATGGTGCGATCGGCGAGATCGACAAAATGCTCGAAGGTAAAGAACGCGAAGTTATGCAGGTTTAGTTCGCTGGCCTTGTATTAACCGGCGCATCAGGCCAGCATGACGT
>JBAVPS010000003.1:0-2151 GCA_049693315.1 Rhizomicrobium sp.
GTCGCTGTCGAAGTTCGTACCAACGGGATGTCGTCCGTCCGCTGGCTGGGGCGCTATCAATATGCGGTTACCCGCTGGCGGGTTTCGCAAGGCATCATCTTCAATCACCCGTCTGAGAAAGAGCAGAAAACTCAGGCGGTGAATATAAAGAAATGGCAATCCCAGGCAGATGAGGCCTGGAAAAAATACATGCATACCGTTGATACGCCCGAGGAAAAAGCGCAGGCCGCCAAGGTTGATGCTGCAAAGAAAGCGTATGATGCCTTAAGTGCACAAGGTTTCGAGATCGTCAAAACACAGGGCGATGATGCGGCAAACCTGCATTTTTCGGGCCCCTTGCGTGATGGTTTCAACAAGCTGATCGCCGCAATCGACGATGATATGAAGAGCAATATCAAGTCGACAGATGCGGCAATGGTCGAGGGGGAGAACGCTTATAAAGCCGGCACCCTGTGGACGTTTATTGCGCTGGGTATTTCCGTTCTGTTCTGCGCCATCGCTGGTTTTGTGCTGGTGCGCACGATCTCCAAACCGCTCGGTACCATGACCGGGGCGATGGACGAATTGGCGCGCGGCAACCTCAACGTCCATGTTCCCAATGCCGATCAGCAGGATGAAATTGGCAAGCTGGCAGGCACCATGTCAACGTTCAAGGACAAATTGCTCGCCGCGAAAAAAGAACGCGAAAAGGCCGAGGCGGACCGTGTTGCGGCTGCCGCGGCGCAAAAACTGGCAGAGGAAGATGCCCAGCGCCAGAGCGAGCAGCTGGTGGTCGATACCTTTGGTTCGGGCCTTAAGGCATTGGCCGAAGAACGGCTGGAATACCGCCTGACTGCCGATGTGCCCAACGCCTATGTCGGCCTGAAAGATGACTTTAACCACGCGATGGAAACCGCCGAGAGTAACCGGCGGCAGCGTGAAGAAGATGCCAAACAGCGCGAACGCGACCGCGTTGCAGCGGAAGCGGCGCAAAAGGAAGCCGAGGAACAGGTTCGCCAGCGCGGTATCGAACTGGTAGTCTCCAGCTTTGGCGAAGGGTTGAAGGCGCTGGCATCGCGTAATCTGACCTATCGTCTGAACAAGGAATTGCCGGTCGAATATCGTGGTCTGCAAAACGACTTTAACGATGCGATGACGCAGATCGACACGGCGATGCGGGAAATCCACAACAGCGCCGGCGAGATTGCCAGAAACTGTCAGGAGATCAGTCAGGGTGCGCACGAAATGGCGATGCGGACCGAGCGTCAGGCCGCCAGTCTGGAAGAAACCGCTGCTGCCGTGAACGAAATCACCGCTACGGTGACCAAATCGTCTGCCGGTGCGTCACAGGCCAACAGCAAGGCCGCGGCATCGCGGACCAGTGCCGAACATGGCAATAACATAGCCTCGAAGGCCGTTGGGGCCATGCGCGAGATTGCCAAATCGTCGAGCGAGATTACCCAGATCATCGGTGTTATCGATGAAATTGCCTTCCAGACCAATTTGCTGGCGCTGAATGCTGGCGTCGAGGCGGCCCGTGCTGGCGAGGCGGGCCGGGGCTTTGCCGTGGTTGCCACCGAGGTGCGTTCGCTGGCCGGACGCTCTGCCGAAGCTGCCAAGGAAATTAAGGCGCTGATCAAGAACAGCGAAACCCAGGTCGATAACGGGGTCAAGCTGGTCGAGGAAAGCGGCACCGCCTTGCAGCAGATTGTGACCGACATCACGTCGATCAGTCAGCTGGTCGGTGAAATTGCCCATTCGCAAAGCGAGCAGGCCAACGCCCTAGGTGAAATCGATTCCGCCGTCGGCGATATGGACAAGTCCACCCAGCAGAACGCTGCCATGGCCGAAGAAAGTAATGCTGCCGCTGATGCCCTGTCGGGCTATGCCCGTGAAATGGAAAAAATGGTGGCGCGGTTTGAAATTACCGGTGGCGTATCTGGTGCAAGCGTCGCTAAGGTTGCCACGAAGGCAGCGAACCCCGCAAGCTCAGCCCCGGCTCCGGCCAAACCCGCAACCCCGTCCGTGGTGGTGCAAAAGCCAATTCCGGGTCTTAAGCCTGCCCCTGCGGTGACCAATGTTGGCGGCGGTGCGGTGCTGGCCAAAAAATCGGAGCCAAAGGCGGCAGGAAAGTCCGAGGAGGAGTGGACGGAATTCTAACCAATACAGGGT
>JBAVPS010000004.1:0-3100 GCA_049693315.1 Rhizomicrobium sp.
CAGTTGATCGCCCCATACCGGCCAGTGGCGCATCTGGACCTTTTGCCGCGTTAGCACCCAGAAAGCGCCGTTTTCCTGCATGCTGTCGAAACCACAGCCCAGTTCATCGGCGTGGCACCAGGCGACATCCTGCAATATGCACAACAAACCATGCAGCCCCAGGCGCTTATGGGCATTGAGTACCAGCGTGTTCACGCTATACACGCCGCGCCAGATCGGTTGGGGTGTGTTGGGCTTGGGCTGGGTTGGCGCGGTCATTTTTTATCCGGGCGGTTCTGAAACACGCGTTCTGAAAAGGAATGGACCGTTTTGCGACGGGACTGGCCGACTGGCAAGCCAAATCGCTGTGGAAAAGAAGTTACGCAGTACACTTATTGGTTGATAGAAAGCGCAGCGAATGACACTCTTTTCAGACCGATTCGCTTAAATTGTGCATTGGGGGCCCCATGACTGCCGTTGAAGAAATCTTTATGGGCGTGGCGATTTTCGCCTGCCTGTTTTTCTCCTGCGTGGTCGCGTTTTCTGGCTTTGGTGGAATGGGACGGAACCGCGCTGGTCGCGGCTCCTGATCCGTATTTCCTCTATTTCCTTACCATTTAAAGCTTTTGGTCAGGCTGCGGCGGCTGGTAACGGCATCGCCGACCAGAATCGTGTCACCGGGCAGTGATGGCAGCGCCCCGGCCCCCTTGGGCCATTCCCGCTTCAGGGCGCTGACCCGCACGGCTATTTTCCCATGCACAGGGGCCTTGAACGACCAGATCACACCATTGGCTAGCGGTGCGGTAAAGACGATTTTGCGCCAGTCATTGGCGGCCACCGTGCCATTGACCGCCCGCCCGTTCAGGAAGCTGCCGCTTAAAGGTGCCGAACTGTTCACCGCAATTTCGATGCTGCTGTCGCCGGGGGCCGCGATGGCTTTGATCGTCAGCCGTCCCGCCGCACGGGTGATGGTGAACTGAGGGCGGCCAAGGCGCAGGGCCGGGGCCGGGGCTGACCACACCGCCGTATCATACAGGCCGGGTACCGGGGCATAGACCGGGTTCTGGCCGCCTGCGCTTAAGGCGTCCCGGGCCCAGGGATCGAGATATTTGTAGGGGGCAACACGGAACGCCTGAGCATTATCGGTGTTCTGAGCAAAGAGCACGGCGCTTGGCATCGGTCGCTCTGCCGACACCGGAATGACCAGCGTAATGACAATGGTGATGATGCCAGCAATGGCGAACAGCAGGGCCAGCTCGTTGGCCGAGCGTTCGCCACCGGCTTCCCCGGCCAGCGGTATGATCGCGGGCAGCAGCAGCAATACCGGCACCGCCATCACCGCAGGCAGGTTAAGCCCCAGCGCATCAAACAGGAAATCGCCCAGGGTGGTGATTTGCGCCAACGCCACAATGGCCACCAGCCCGATCAGGAACAGGGCAAACGGGCGGTGGGTGCGCCCCCCGGCGGTGCCAAAATACCAGGCAGCCGCCAGCCCGGCCAGCGCCAGCGGCCAGACGACCAGCGGGGCCGCGCCGGGCTGGGCGATTTGTAAACCCAGTCCAAGCAGGAAGGATAACAGCAGGCTGCCGCGCCACAGATCGGCCATGACCAGCGGGCGGCTTAAGCCAATCAGCAGCAGAATAAGGCTGGCCGCACCCAGCCCGGTGGCAACCGGGTCAAAACCACCCAGCGACGACAGTGCGGTGGCCACAATAATGGCAATAACCAGCAGCCAGCGCCCCCGTCCGCTGCGGGCGGCATAACTGGTAAAGGCCAGCGTGCCGATCGTAAGGCACAGCGCACCGACGGACATCAGCGGCAGCAACGGGGCGCGCTGATACAGGCTGAGCTGGCTTAAAATCAGCCCGGCAGGCCATAAAAACAGGGCGCACAGCGCCACGATCAGCAGGCTGCAGAACAGTCCGCGCACCACAGCGCCGCCTTCCGATGCCCGCCCGCGCCAGAAGGCCAGCAGCAGCAGCAGCGCAAGGCCCGCCAGCAGCACCCAGCCATAGACCGGCGGATAGTGCAGCAATATCCGGCCATAAAGGTCGCCATAGACCAGATCGTCGCCGGTAAGCGGCCCGTCGCTGGCCACCACAGTGCGTGCCACGCTCAGTGCCTGGTCGCCCATATGTTGCAAACTGCCAAGATTAAGCCGGCCAGCGCTGGCCAGCGGGGTGTGATAGGCCGCGACATCGCCGATAAAGGCAAAGTTCAGCCCCGGCAGCCCCAGATTTTTTGCCAGGGTGAAATCGGTGCCGTTGGGCATGGCGTCATAGATCAGCGCGGTGGCGGAATTGGCCGTGACCGCCCCGGATAAGTATCCGACCAGTGGGCCGCTTTGTGGGCCGGTTTCAAACATGGCAGCCCGGCCGGATGCCCCGCGGGCGTCAAAATTGATCACCGCGCCAATATGCTTAACCTGGGCGTGGCGGTGGAAAAAAGCCTCCGCCCCCAGCAGGCCAAGCTCCTCGCCATCGGTGAAGACCAGCACGACATCGCGCTGGCGCGGCGCTAAAGCAAGCGCGCGGACGATTTCCAGACTGGCGGCAACGCCTGCGCCATCGTCGGCGGCCCCGGGTGAATGGGGTACCGAATCATAATGGCTGACAATGGCCAGTGCCGGCAGAGCCGGGTTGGTGCCGGGTAATACCGCCACGATATCGCTGATCCGGGCGGCGTGGGCAAAATCGCGGCCATCCTGAAAAATCCCGGTATCGTCGAAGCGGCTGGGGGAAAGCCCCATCTGCTGCAGTCTGGCGGTCAGATGGGTCGCAACTTTGGCCGCGTCGGCCGAGCCGGTGGGGTGCGAATGGCGCGAAATCATCCGCACATCGCCCAGCGCCCGTTCGGCGGAGAAGGTGTCGGCCGGGGCATGATTTGAGGCTGGCGGCGGCGGCTGAACGGCCCACAGGCCCAGCGCTACACCGGCAATCAGACAAAAATACAGCCAAATCGTTTTCATTGCAGTCTCGTATCCCGTACCAACGTGCTTCTTCTTACCTGATCGCGCGCGGTGCAATCGCTAAAAATGCGTCATTTCACCCGGGGGTGTACGCAACCGGGCGGTCAGGCACCACTGCTTAACGCAAATCCGTTCCGCGGGCGCTTTTTTTCC
>JBAVPS010000005.1:0-1637 GCA_049693315.1 Rhizomicrobium sp.
CATGGTGTTCGAAAAGCAGATGGAAGGCTTCACGGTCACCGGCTCATCAACCAAGCCGATTACATTCCTTGAACAGTATGGCATCACCTACGATGTGCTTTCGACAACGCAGCAGTCGGCCATCACCAATCGTGGTGGCTGGAACGACAACACGATGATTACGGTGTCGCAGCAGGTCAATGCGCAAGGGTTGATGACGATTAAGGGGCTGGAACTGACCTGGGTTCAGCCGCTTGATTTCCTGCTCGAACCCTATGGGCTGAAAGGTTTCGGCTATTCGGCCAACATCACCTTCCTCGATCAGAAAAGCACCGGGGCGGCACCCGCGGTTGCGACCGATATTCCGCCTTACGCCTATAACGTCACGGGCTATTACGAAAGTGATGGCCTCATGGTGCGGCTGTCTTACGCCTTTACGGCGGGGTCGGCCCAGTCGAGTAATAATCAGAACAGCGTGACGGCGGCGCGGATTTATTCGGATGATTATGGCCAGATGGATTTATCGGCCAGCTACAAACTCTCCAAGCTTGTCGGCCGCGAGATTATGAGCGATCCGGAATTCACCTTCAGTGCCCAAAATGTCCTAGGTGAAAAACAGCGCAGCTATTTCGAATATGAAAGCGCGCCCTATTCAATCTACAAATCGGGCACCATCATCATGTTCGGCATTCACGGTACGTTCTGATCAAAACATCCGGCGCTGTTTAAAAGACGGCGCCGGATATTTCTGCACCCGTAAAGGTGGTATATGGTTTTACGGGCCGTTCCAAACGGTTTGCAAATGAAGGCAAGGGGACCCGATGCCGAACGGTTTTGCTCTTTTTCGTTTTCCTCTCACGCTGATCGTTATGGCTTTCCTGTCCGGCAGCGCCTTTGCGCAAGGCGGGCTGGCGGCCCCGGATACTGGCCTGCCGCGGCTGGTACAAAATCACGGCAGCCATCAGCTTGTCGTCGATGGTGCGCCTTTTTTGATTTTGGGTGGCGAGCTGGAAAACTCCACCGCATCAGATCGCACGTTTCTTGGTCGTTACTGGAACAAGCTTGCCGGGATGGGGCTCAATACCGTTATTGCCCCGGTGTCGTGGGAGCTGATTGAGCCGCGTGAAGGTACGTTTGATTTCTCGTCGGTGGATTTTCTGCTTGCCGATGCCCGCCAGCACCATATGCGCCTGGTGCTGTTATGGTTTGGCAGCTGGAAGAACAGCATGTCGAGCTATGCGCCGGATTGGGTCAAACGCGATCAGATCCGCTTTGCCCGCAGCCATGATGCAATGGGTGCACCGCAGGAAATCTTAAGCCCGACCAGCGCCAACGTTCTGGCTGCCGACAGTGCTGCCTTTCGCGCCCTGATGGTGCATCTGAAAACGGTAGATGCCAAACAGCACAGCGTGGTGATGGTGCAGGTCGAAAATGAAGTCGGCATGTTGCCCGATGCGCGTGACCACAGCGCCGATGCGGATGCGGCCTTTGCCGCGCCGGTGCCCAAGGCACTGACCGATTATCTTACCGCCCATCTGGGTAGCCTTGCCCCGGCGTTAAAGGCGGCGTGGCAAACCCATGGTTCTAATGTCGGGGCATCCTGGACCGAGACTTTCGGTGCCGGGATTGAAACCGATGAAATCTTCAATGCCTGGTGT
>JBAVPS010000006.1:0-1996 GCA_049693315.1 Rhizomicrobium sp.
ACGCATTGCCGAGCTGGTGACGCGCGAAGCCGGTGCCCGCATCGACGATCTGTTCGCCATGGGCGCGCCCTTCGACAAGATGGCCGATGGCACCTTCTCGGTCAGCCGCGAGGCGGCCCATTCCTGCGCCCGCGTTGTGCATATCGGCGGCGACCGCGCCGGACCGGAAGTGATGAAGACTCTGGCCGCCGTGGCAGCCGGAACACCGTCTGTCACCCTCATGCAGGGCTTTCACGCCATTGAACTGGCGGTCAGCGATGGCCGGGTGATTGGTCTGTTTGCCCGGACCGGCAGCGGCCCCGCGACCAAGCTGGTGTTATTCCGCGCGCCAAAAGTGATCTTCGCCACCGGGGGCGTGGGCGCGCTGTTCGCGGTGACGACCAACCCGCCGGAAGTCCGTGGCGAAGGCCTTGGCATGGCGGCACGGGCCGGGGCGCTGATCGGCGATCCGGAATTTGTCCAGTTTCATCCCACCGCGATTGCCGGCCCCAATGACCCGGCACCGCTGGCCACCGAGGCGTTGCGCGGTCATGGCGCGACGCTGATCGACGAAACCGGCAAGCGTTTCATGCTGGGCAAATATGGCCGGGCCGAGCTGGAGCCGCGCGATGTCGTGGCCCGCGCCATTCACCGCCATATCGCCGCCGGTCACAAGGTTTTCCTCGACGCCCGTCAGGCGATTGGCGATGCCTTTGCCGAAGAATTCCCCACCGTGTTTGAAGCCTGTCAGGCTCAGGGCGTTGATCCGGCGAAGGAGCCGATTCCGGTCGCCCCGGCGGCGCATTATCACATGGGCGGTATCATCACCAACGAACAGGGCCGCAGCAATCTGGAAGGCTTATGGGCGGTGGGCGAATGTGCCTCGACCGGCCTGCATGGGGCCAACCGGCTGGCGTCCAATTCGCTGCTGGAAGGGCTGGTGTTCGGTGCCCGCGTCGCCGCCGATGTGCGCGACAAGGAAACCGTGGCGGTTCCGGCGAGCCTGCCCGATGCCCCCGAACGCTATCAGCCCGCCCCGCTGCCGCAGATCTTACGCGCCGGGATGAGCAGGTTGCTGGGTCTGGAACGCACCGGGGCCGGCATGACCGAAGCCCTGCGCCTGATTTATCAGGTCGAACGGGCAAGCGCCTTTGAAGCCTCGCTTCTCAACGTCACCGCGGCGGCCAAGCTGATTGCCGCCGGGGCCCTGACGCGTAAGGAAAGCCGCGGAAGCCATTTCCGCAGTGATTATCCGCAAACGGAGGAATCCGCGACCCGGACGGTTCTCACTCTATCACTGGCGGAAAAGATTGCCGACGCGGCTTTGGCTGCAGGCAGCGAAAACCGCCACATGAGGTAACGCTTTTATGGGCTTTGCAGCATTCCGCCCCCCGCATCCGTTCCTGCTCGACCCGATCGTCGGACGGGCGCTGGAAGAAGATCTCGGCCGCGCCGGTGATATCACCACCAATCTGGTGATCCCGCGCGAGGCCCGCGCCACCGCCGTGGTGATGAGCCGCCGTCCCGGCACCATTTCCGGCATGGTCGCGGTTGAATCCGCCTATCGTCAGATCGATGCTCACCTCAACATTCATATCGGTGTGCATGATGGGGAAACGGTACCTGCCGGCACCCGTCTGGCGATGATTGAAGGCTCGGCCCGCTCGCTGTTATCGGCGGAACGGGTGGCGCTGAATTTTTTGGGGCATCTGTCCGGCATTGCCACCGCGACCCATGATCTGGTCACCGCCGTCGAAGGCACCGGGGCACGCATTGTCTGCACCCGCAAAACCACGCCAGGCCTGCGCGTCATGGAAAAATACGCCGTGCGTTGCGGCGGCGGTTTCAACCACCGCTTCGGCCTCGACGATGCTGTGCTGATTAAGGATAACCACATCGCGGCCGCTGGCGGCATTACCCAGGCGATGCAGCGGGCCCGCGCCAGTCTGGGCCATATGATCAAGATCGAACTGGAAGTCGATACGCTGGAGCAGCTCGAAGAAGCCCTGCACCAGGA
>JBAVPS010000007.1:0-3294 GCA_049693315.1 Rhizomicrobium sp.
CCATTCAGCATGTCGCGGGCATTCGGGGTGCCCGCTGCATCGCCGCCATCAACAAAGATGCCGAAGCGCCGATTTTTCAGATTGCCGATATTGCACTGGTCGGTGATCTGCATGACGAAATCCCAAAACTGATCGAAATCCTTCGTCAGCGCGGCAGTTAAAGCACTATTATTTCAGCTATAGCGTTTTTTATTACAAGAAAACGCATCACATACCGGTTTGTGGTGCGTTTTTTTATGCCTGACGCGCCCGAATGCCGGATAGCGCGTCTTACCGGTTGACATGCGAATGACTCTCAAATAGATATGTTTGTAACAGTTCTAATTCGCACTGAAGGCGGTGATCGCCATGAGACTATCCAGCACCGGTGAAGCAGCACTCTCCACGGATATCAGCGCCCGCACCGTGGCGGCCATGAACGAGACCCTGAACGGCTCCCGTCATGGTCTGAAAGCGATGCTGCCTTTCGTCGGTCCGGCTGTGGTGGCTTCGGTGGCGTATCTCGACCCCGGTAATTTCGCCGCCAACATTCAGGCCGGTGCCGGTTACGGCTATCAGCTGTTGTGGGTGGTGGTGGCGGCCAATCTGATCGCCATGCTGTTTCAGTCGATGGCGGCCAAGATCGGCATTGTGACCGGTCGTAATCTGGCCGAGCTGTCGCGCGATCATTTTTCCCGTCCGGTCCGGCTGATGATGTGGGGCGCGGCGGAGGTTGCCGCCATGGCGACCGATCTGGCCGAGTTTCTGGGTGGTGCGGTCGGCTTCATGTTGCTGCTGCACATTCCGCTGATCCCGGCGATGGCGGCGATGGCGGTATTGACCTATGCCATCTTAAGCGTTGACCGGGCGGGTTTCCGCCCGATGGAGCTGGTGATCGGCGGCTTCGTCGCGCTGATCGCCATCGCCTATGTGCTGGAGCTGGTGATCGCGCCGCCCGACTGGGCCGCCGCGGGCCGGGGCATTGTGTTGCCCCACATTGCCGACAGCGGCGCGCTGCTGCTGGCGGTGGGCGTGGTCGGCAGCACCGTGATGCCCCATGCCATCTATCTGCATTCCGGGCTGACACAGGCCCGCGCCCCGGCGGCGTTCGACGGTGAAAAGGCGCGGCTGATCCGTTATTCCAATCGCGAAGTGCTGGTGGCGCTGGGGCTGGCCGGGTTCGTCAATCTGGCGATGGTCATCATGGCCGCCCATGCCTTTCATGGCATGGGCGAGGTGGCGACACTGGAAACCGCCTATCGCACGCTGATCCCGGCACTGGGCGGCGCGGCGGCGGGGCTGTTCCTGATTGCGCTGACGGCGGCGGGTGTTTCGAGTTCTGTCGTCGTCACCATGGCGGGCCAGATGATCATGCAGGGCTTTGTCGGCTTTCGCATTCCGATCTGGGTGCGCCGTCTGGTCACCATGCTGCCAGCCTTTGTCGTCGCCATCGTTGGGTGGGACATCACACATGCACTGGTGATCAGTCAGGTGATTTTAAGCGTGGTGCTGCCGGTGCCGATGTTCGCGCTGATCCGCTTAAGCCGCCGCGCCGATCTGATGGGCCGCTTTGCCGCCAGCACCAAAGTGACGGTCGCCGCCACCGCCGCCGCGCTGCTGGTCATCGGCCTCAACCTGTTCCTGATCGGGCAAACCGTGCTGGGGTGATGGGCCGCAGCACCCTTTTTTCCACATCAAACACGAAGCCTGGCACTCTCTCTGGCCGGG
Source organism: Rhizomicrobium sp. (assembly GCA_049693315.1). GTDB lineage: Bacteria > Pseudomonadota > Alphaproteobacteria > Micropepsales > Micropepsaceae > Rhizomicrobium. The sequence goes on from JBAVPS010000007.1 coordinate 1,708, forward strand.
CTTTTGTGCGGCTGGAAATTGTCTTGTAGGGGGGGAGCTTCCGCTACGGCAGGATGTGCCCCCTTAGGGGGGGCTCGTACCATTTGGACGAAGAGCGAGATATGACGTTGAGACAAGATTGCAAATACGTGGATTCCAGATTTTAAAATACAGTATATAAATCCCCCCCCCCCCCAAAAAATTGTTCTAAGGGTGCTATTTAGGATTGAGTTTCTTATATTAGGCGACGTACTGATTTCCTTTGGGAGGGGCATTATGGTCAATTTTGATGACTTGCTTGATGGTGACGAAGCGCCTGTTACCGATCCGCGCGACATTTTTCTAACTCTTGAGCGAGATCGTCGTTTCGCCTTTCCGCGTGACATTCAAACCGAAGTGATGAAAGCGTGGTTCGTGGTTCGAGATCAGCACGACACAATTATCAAATTGAATGTTGGAAGTGGCAAAACTCTTGTTGGACTCCTTTTGCTTCAGAGTTCTCTCAATGAGGGCAAAGGTCCGGCACTTTATATCTGTCCTGACAACCAGTTAGTTTCTCAGGTGAGGGAAGAGGCAGTTGCTTTAGGGCTCGAAGTTGTCGAGGATCCTCGCGACGCGGCATACTCTGCCGGTCAAAAAATCTGCATCACAACCGTTCACAGGCTGTTCAATGGCAAGTCCGTTTTCGGTGTAGGGACCGTGAAACTTCCAATCGGGACCGTGATTGTGGACGATGCACACGCTTGTATTGCGACAATATCCGAGCAGTTCCGTATTACGCTGCCGAATACCCATAGTGCTTATAAGAAGATCTTGGCAGCTGTTTCGGTTTATCTCAAAAGGCAAAGCCCCTCCCGCTATCTTGAGCTTGAAGACGGTGACCCTTGGGCAGTCATGGAAGTTCCGTTTTGGGCTTGGAAGGATAAACAGGAAAAAATTCTAAAAGCGCTGCACGAGCATAAGAGCAGCAATGAACTGATGTTCAGCTATCCCCTGCTAAGCGAAATTCTGCCTTACTGCCGCTGTATCATCAGCGGACAGTCACTCGAAATTGAACCAATCTGCCCACCTACCGATCTGATCATGTCTTTTTCAAAGGCAAAACGCCGCATCTACATGACGGCAACGCTGGCGGATGACAGTGTTCTAGTCACTCATTTTGGTGCGATCCCGGAAAAACTCAACGCCCCGATTATCCCCGTTTCTTCCCAGTTTATGGGAGAACGTATGATCCTCATGCCGCAGGAACTTAATCCAGATATTGATGATTCCGACATCCGGCAGTTGCTGATTGACCAGTCCAAACATGTGAATGTCGTAGTGATCGTTCCCTCGAAGCCGTCGGCAGACACCTGGAAAGATCATGCTGATCAGATTCTGATTGGCGACAAAGTTGCTGCTGGCATCGAGAAGTTGCGTGCTAGGCATGTCGGTCTGACCGTGTTGGTAAATCGGTATGACGGTATCGATCTACCCGGAGACGCATGTCGGATCCTGGCGTTGTTCGAGTTACCTGAGGTCTCATCGTTCCGCGAATCCGCTGACATGAATATCCTCGAGATCTCGAAGGCCGGGTTGCTGCGGCAGATGCAGCGCATTGAGCAAGGC
>JBAVPS010000008.1:0-2030 GCA_049693315.1 Rhizomicrobium sp.
CCAATAACAGGCGTAACGATGGTCAGGACCACCACATAACAAGGCCCCCAAATTCCACCGGTCAGTTGCCAACCGGACGAGCTGAGGAATGAAACCGGATTGCGGGGGCCCCAGAACAACATCAGCAGAAAGGTAAGCGCCGCTTCAACGCCGAACAGGCATAGGCAGGCCCAGTAATGGCCGACCTCCTCGCCCAGCGGGCCCAGGATCCCCGCCTCGACGGAAAGCCCCATCCCTGCCAGGATGACGAGAAATATTGATAGCAATTTCATAGTGTTACTCGCGCCATATTTTCAGGGGCGCATATCTATACCTGTCTTGCGTTCCGAAAAACGGGATGCGATACATAACACTTGTGCAAAAAACGCAAAAATGAGCGCAGGAATGCCCCTCAACACCAGAGCAATGCAGCTTTACATTGCGGTTGTAGATGCCGGCAACTTCTCAGAAGTGGCCCGGGGCGAGAATATCTCGCCCTCCTCGGTGTCGCGCATTATCCAGCAGCTTGAAAACGATCTGGGCAGCCAGCTGCTCTATCGTAACACCCGCGCGATCATCCCAACTGAGGCTGGCCGATTATATGCGGAGCGCTTCCGTCAGATCCTCGGCGATCTCAACGAAACCGCACAGCTGTTGCAGGACAGGAAAAAAGAACCGGGCGGCCTTGTGCGCATCAACGCACCGGTCGCGTTCGGCCAGAGGCATATCTCCCCCTGGCTGGCAGAGCTGACCACAAAACATCCCCGGCTTCAGATAGAGCTGGTACTGACTGATACGTTTATTGACCCGCTGACGGATGCGGCTGACTTGCTTTTTCGCATCAGCCCGCTACAGGATTCCGGGTTCCATGTCCGGGTTGTTGATCGCCCGGTTTATCATCTGGCCGCCAGCACGGCCTATCTGGATCGCTACGGCTATCCCGAAAAGCCGTCAGATCTGCGCGAACATCATTGTCTTGTCTATAAGGGTGTTATGGGGGCGCAGCGCTCTTATTTCAGCAGAACGGGACACGATCCAGAGACGCACGCGCTTAACGGCCCGCTGATATCGAACAGTGCCGAAACGCTGATAACCACCGCGCTCGGCGGTGCCGGGGTGATCATGATGCCGGACTGGCTTATCGGTGAGCATCTGCTTGACGGGAAACTGGTACGGCTTCTGCCCGACTATCAGGTCTCCACCACACAGGATGAACTGGTGATCGCCATGCTCTATCCTCACACGCGTTTTCTGCCCCTGAGCATCCGTACAGTGATCGATTTTTTCGTTGGAAAATTCGGCACCCCAACTTACTGGAAATACCGGACATAACCGCTCTGAAGCCGTTTCTCAGGCAATATCCCGCTTGCGGGCAAGACAAATTTTGCCCGCGATGACACCTGTCGAAATTCCGACAAACGTCCCGCCTATCACATCGCTGACGAAATGCCAGTCACCCAGCACCAGCAAACCTGCCGCGATGACAAGTAGCGCCGATAACGGTCCGCGGCTTTTGCCGTAGACCTGCATTAAAACACCGGCAAAAGCCCCCGCCAGCGCCATATGCCCGGAGGGAAAGCTGCTCTTGGGTGTGCCTTGCAGAAAATGAAATGCATGTCGGACGCCGCCCACCACCTCGGCCGGGGTCGGCACGCCAAAAAATATCTTCAGAACGAGAGAATTAAACGTATATGCGCAAATGGAGCTAATGCAGGCAAGTGCGACGGCTTTGCCTAAAAGGGGAAGATACCCCCTTATGGCATAAATGCACCACAGCACCATAACAACAACAGCTTCCGCCGACACCAGGACCATGCCGCCCAACCCGGACGACACCGTGCCGAGATTTCTTGTATAGGGGTAAACCACCCGCGCGATGGTCGTATCAAATTTCAGGAAAAACAGCGCCCCGAAACTGGCGCAGACCACAAACCACAGCAGAAATTTTCGGGCGTTTTGAAATAGTCCGTTCATGTGAAACACGCGGCCACGACTTTCATTCTGTTGCAGGCCGTAAATCTGGCATCCTTTCGCCTCGGGATCAAATTAAC
>JBAVPS010000009.1:0-4179 GCA_049693315.1 Rhizomicrobium sp.
GATTGGCAGCGTCCGTTGGCAGGCTGGTGCAGGGTGCGCAACCGATGCTGAGATACCCCTTATCGTAAAGCGACAGGGTTTCGACCTCAAAGCTCCACAAATAGTTTTGCACATCCTGCCATGACCAGTCGGCCAGAGGGCTGACCTTGGTGAGCGCTTTGCCACCTGGCAAATGGTGCGTTTCAACGACCTGCAGATTGGCGCGGCTGGGCGATTGCTCCCGCCGCAAACCGGTAAACCAGATATCGTAATCGGCCAGTGCCGACATCAGGGGGGCAACTTTACGTGCATGGCAACACGCGCCGGGATCGCGGCGATACTGTGCGCCGTTTTTTACTTCATGCGCAGCAAGGCTTGTTTTGGCCTGCACATTGACCAGATTAAGCTGCCACAGCTTGGCCATATGGTCGCGATAGGCCAGTGTATCAGCAAAATGATAGCCGGTATCGAGAAACAAAACCGCGATGTCGGGCTGAACTTTGAGCAGCTCGCGCAAGACCACCATATCTTCGGCCTGAAAACTGCACGTGATACAGGCTTTACCGGCGGCGCCATCTAAAACTTCACGGAGAATATCGAAACGCATCACAACACCCATTATATGCCACCTGCATCGCTGAAATGCCCGACCGTGGGAATAATGCTGCGCGCTTCCAACACACCAAGCAGCGTTTGCAGTCCAGTATCCGGCAAGTTTTTCAGCGAGACCAGACCATCTCCCAACTGCGCCGACAAGCGGCTATACAGCCCCGCATCGCCATCACGGCCAGCAAGAATAACGATGAAACCTGCATTATACAGATGTGCAACAATTTCAGGCACCGCCGCAGGATCGGCCCCCTGTAGCGCATAGACTGACAGACCACGGCGGAACAACGCAGCTTCCAGCGCGCTGGCCAGCCCCGACTGATCCAGCCATAACACTGATGGCTTGTGACCAAAGCGGGCCGCGCGTTCGATGGGTGTGATGCCTTCATCACTGAACACCAATGACTGGGCCGCATCACGGGCACGACCGGCAGCATGCGGATGGGGCGCACGCAACATGCCGGCACCAACCGTTGCATTGCTGATCGGGTCGATCAGAATAAAGCTGCCGGTTTTATGATTATCACTGTACGGATCGAAAAACAGCGGCTTGGTGGTTTCCAGTGCCACAGCACCGATATCATTCATATTGAGGCTAGCGGCGGCGTCTTCACTCAGGCTTTCAACATCCAGCCGATATTCCACCGCCGTCACCTTGGCCGGTATCGTCTGGGTGGTCTGCTTGAGCAGATAGGAACGACCTGTTTTCAGCGCCTCGGCATTCATCCACACCAGCATGGCGTTCTGACGCCGGGCAGCAACCGGTTGCGCGTCGGGGTGGACCAGCATGTCGCCGCGGCCAACATCGATTTCATCGGCCAGCGTCACCGTTACAGCCTGCCCTGCCTGTGCCTGGGGCAGGTTCCCATTCCAGGTGACAATGTTTTTAACCCGGCTTGTACGTCCCGATGGCAAAACCTGAACGCGGTCATTGACGCTTAAGGTTCCCGACAACACCTCGCCGGCGAAGCCGCGAAAATCACTGTCGGGCCGAATGACATATTGCACGGCAAAACGTAACGGCGCAGTAAGCGTGGCCCCAATCAGCGGCACAGTTTCCAGATGATCGAGCAGCGCAGGCCCAACATACCACGGGGTGCGGGCACTTTTAATCGTAACATTATCGCCTTCCAGCGCACTGATTGGAATGAACTGAGCGTGGTCGATACCAAGCCGGGCGAGATGCTGGGTGAATTCGGTTTCAAGACTTTGAAACCGGGCCTGATCATAGCCGATCAGGTCAATTTTATTGACGGCCACCACGATATGATGAATGCCAAGCAGTGCGGCAATGGCGGCATGGCGGCGCGATTGCGGCAACACGCCATGACGGGCATCGATCAGAATAATCGCCAGATCAGCGTTCGACGCCCCGGTCGCCATGTTGCGGGTATATTGTACATGGCCGGGTGTGTCGGCGATGATGAATTTACGCCGCGGCGTGGCGAAATAACGATAGGCAACGTCAATGGTAATCCCCTGCTCGCGTTCGGCCCGCAAGCCATCGGTGAGCAGCGAAAAGTCAATTGGCCCCGATGCCCGGTTGACGACGGAATGTTTCATCGCCGCCAGCTGGTCTTCATACACCCCGCGGGCTTCATAGAGCAGCCGACCAATCAGGGTTGATTTGCCGTCATCAACACTGCCCGCGGTAGCAAAGCGCAGCAATCCCTTCTGGCGATCATCAGCCAGAAAACTTTCAATCCCATCCGCGGTGACAATTTTCACAGCCGTATTCATCAAAAATACCCCGCCCGCTTCTTAAGTTCCATCGAGCCATCCTGATCATGATCGATGGCGCGATTTTCGCGTTCAGAGCGGCGGAAGCTGACCAGCTCGGCAATAATCTTCGGGATTGTATCGGCGTCTGAGCGGATGGCACCGGTGCACGGCACGCAGCCCAGGGAACGCATCCGGCACCGCACCGTTTCGATTTTTTCACCGTCTTCCAGCGGAATGTTGTGCTCAACTGGCTGTAAATTGCCACTACGCACAATTACCGGGCGCGGGGCCGCGAAATAGAGCGGTACCACCGGAATATTCTCAACATGGATATAATGCCAGATATCCATCTCGGTCCAATTCGACAAGGGAAAAACCCGGATACTTTCGCCCTTGTCGATACGGCTGTTGAACAGGCTCCACAATTCAGGGCGCTGGTTCTTGGGGTCCCACTGGCCATGACTGTCGCGGAAGGAATAGACCCGTTCCTTGGCGCGGGACTTTTCCTCGTCCCGGCGCGCTCCGCCAAAGGCCGCGTCATACCCCCCTTCAGCCAGCGCATCGAGCAGCGACTTGGTTTTGAGCAGACTACAGCATTTTTGCGTGCCGAGCCGGAATGGATTGGTGCGATCCGCAATGGCGTCTTCGTTACGATGTACGATCAGATTGGCCCCAACCGCAGAAGCCTGCGCGTCACGGAAGCGGATCATCTCGTCAAATTTAAAGCCAGTATCGACATGCAGCAGAGAAAACGGAATCTTGCCTGGATAGAACGCCTTTTCGGCCAGCCGCAGCATGACCGAGGAATCCTTGCCGATGGAATAGAGCATCACCGGATGAGCAAATTCCGCCGCCACTTCGCGAAAAATGTGGATGCTCTCGGCTTCCAGTACTTCCAGATGATTTAGGACAGCGTTCAAGATGGCAACTCCACACCGCGCGGGATCAGATCCCGGCACCCAGTTCAAAGAAGTCAGACACAAAAGCACTTTGTGGTGATTGCTTGATGTCATCCACACTGCCGAACTGCTCGATTCTGCCAGCATTCATCACCGCAACCTGATCGGCCATGGCAAAAGCCTCGTCCTGATCATGGGTGACGAAAATGGTCGTCAGCCCAAGCTTATCGTGCAGCGCGCGCAGCCAGACGCGCAACTCTTTGCGCACCTTAGCGTCAAGCGCCCCAAACGGTTCATCGAGCAGCAGGATACGCGGCTCGATCGCCAATGCGCGGGCCAGAGCCACACGCTGACGCTGACCGCCTGAAAGCTGTGATGGGTAACGCCCGCCCAGTCCATCCAGCTGCACCAGTTCGAGCAATTGTTCGACGCGCGACGCAATCTCGCTGCGGCCCGGACGATTGCGCCGTGGACGGACCGTCAGACCAAAAGCGACATTATCGGCCACCGTCATATGACGGAACAACGCGTAATTCTGAAAGACAAAGCCGCTGCGCCGCGACCGCGCCGGAATAGCCAGCCAATCCTCGCCCTCCAGCACAACGCGGCCACTGTCGGGATACTCCAGACCACCCAGAATCCGCAACAGCGTGGTTTTGCCTGAACCCGACGGGCCCACCAGCGCTACAAAGCTGCCCAGCGGTATGGTCAGATCGAGGCCATGCAGCGCCGGATAGCGCGAGAAACTTTTGGCAACGGATTCGATAATCAAAGACACGGTACGTGGCCCCTCAATGGCGATGGCTTGCTGCGATCTGGTCGGCAAAACGCCATTCCAGCAGCGATTTTAAAACCAGTGTCACCAGCGCCAGAAGCGCCAGCAGCGATGCCACGGCAAAGGCCGCAACATATTGATAATCGTTGTAGAGAACCTCGATATGCAGCGGCATGGTATTGGTCAGCCCCCGAA
>JBAVPS010000010.1:0-2542 GCA_049693315.1 Rhizomicrobium sp.
CCGTCTGACGATCCGTGCCCCCTCGGGGGTGCGGGTGTTTTTGTCGAGATACTCGGCGATGAAGCTTTCGGCGACCGTGTCAAACCGCTTGGTTTCGTTACGGCGCCGGACTTCCGCCTTGGGAACAATGTCTCCGTTTAAAACACCTTCGATAATCCTCCGGGCTTCGGCCCGGGCGTCGATCAGTTTAACGAACGGGTATTTCCCGATGGTGTGCCGAAGAAGCTGAGAGGCTTGCGTGGTCCTCTTGAGCACGAAAAACGTCTTGGTGCCATTCGCGGTTACCCGCACCCCAAAGTTGGGGACGATGGTGTCCCAGACTTCATAGCGCTTGCCCGCGGCGGCCGGTTTCATGGCCTTAAGTGACTTATCTGTAAAGGTTTCTTTCTGGGCCATACGTCACTCCCCCAAAATGTTACCCCAAAATAGCGTAAGCGGTTTGGGGTAACAATTGGGGTAACATTTTGGTCCTGCTATAGCTTCATCTCACTTCATCTCAGGTAACATCAGCGAGGGGTGGTTAAGTAAAAATATTTTAGTATATACAGTTACTTATGAGATTTAATGCATTTAGTTTCCCGTTATTTCATCTTACGCCACAAACCCCATATTCATGCCCGGAGGTGCTTTGGGAGCAGAGGGTCGGAGGTTCGAATCCTCTCGCCCCGACCATTAAATCAAAGGGTTAGAATGTACCCGCCTGCCGTGCCCAGACCTTGGCACGGAGATTTCGGCAGGGGATTCTTGTTTTTCCAGATGATGACCGCCAGAATCGGGCGCGCTGTGGCGAGCTGGCGCTGTGATCTCGTCGGCCACCTCAATAGCGCTGGGTGGTGGCAAAGGTACGATGCAAACAGGTTCTGCGCGGCTTTGATGGATCGTGGTATCACGGCCATGTATCAGGCGACGTATCCACATCCGATACGATACGTGCGCTCACACCTTCGTCACCGCAATTTACATCGCAGCTACCGTCATTTTCTATCTCAACCAATGTGTCTTATGGGGGCGCAGACACACAGTTGGGGTGATTTGCCAACGCCAAACCGTTTTAATCTGAGACAATACTGTATGGGCTGCGCTGGAATCCTCCACGAGATTATTGAGGAGGCGCATTCCGATTTCCTTGTCCGAACTTAACTTCAAATTGATTTTTTATACGTATATCTCTTGGCGGGAAACATTGGATAAAACAAAATGGCCCGTCTTGAAGATAGCTTGCCGCCTTGGCAGCCGGAAAAATGCGCCACAGGTGAGATCGTTTTTAAGTGCATCGGCCGAGGCGTGGATGATGCCTTGCTGGATGCCTATCAGGCGGCCGATGCTACGTTGACCGCATTGCCGCCAGACGTGCTGGCGCGCGAACAGCGCAAATTCCAGCACATCTCGACCGGCGATCTGTCGGCGAACTATTTCAAGATCCAGGAAGAGATCACCAAGGACATCAGCGCCCGCACAACGCTGACGAACTATCTCGCTAACGTTTATCCGAACTATGCGGCGGGGCTGGTCAATTCCCTACTCGACAGCGACATGCTGGACGAGGGGCGTCGGCCGGAATTCGTCAAAAGTCTGATGTATTCGGTGTTCACCGATGTCGCCGTTGTGGTGTACCACTTTGTGCAGGCCGAACTGACCGAATTGACCATCAAGAGCATTGGTGAGGGTCTCTCTCTGCTGGCCAATGGCGATCTGACGCATCGTGTTGACGCCAATCTGACCGGCTCCTTCGCTAAGTTGAAGGAAGACTTCAACGCCGCGCAGGATCGCTTGCAGGACACCATGAGTAACGTGATGTCGACGACGAACCAGATCACCACCGGTTCTTCGGAAATTTCACGGTCGGCCAACGAACTTGCGCAACGCACGGAGCAGCAGGCCGCCAGTCTGGAAGAAACCGCTGCGGCGCTTGAGGAAATCACAGCCACCGTCAAAAAGACGGCTGGTAATGCCCGCGAAGCGTCCAAGGGCGTGGCGACGGCCAAGCAGACGGCGGAAACGGGCGAGCAGGTGGTGCAGACCGCGATCAAAGCGATGGATACGATTTCCAATTCGTCTAAGCAAATCACCGATATTATCGGTGTTATCGACGAAATCGCCTTCCAGACCAACCTTTTGGCCCTGAACGCTGGTGTTGAAGCCGCCCGCGCGGGTGATGCGGGGCGTGGCTTTGCGGTTGTGGCGCAGGAAGTGCGTGCGCTGGCGCAGCGTTCCTCGCAAGCGGCTAAGGAAATTAAGACGCTGATCAAAGCGTCGAGCGAGCAAGTCACACAGGGCGTTCGTTTCGTCGATGAAACCGGTCAGGCTCTCAAACGCATTGTCGAGCAGGTCGTCAGTATCAACTCGCTGGTTGCTGAAATGGCACAAGCCGCCGAGCAACAGGCTACCGGGATCGAAGAAGTCAATCAGGCCGTGACGCAGATGGATCAGGCGACCCAGAAAAATGCCGCTATGGTTCAGGAAACTACGTCTTCCGCACGCGAACTGGCCAAGGAAGCCAATACACTCGACAAGATGATGTCGTTCTTCTCGGTCGGTCGCT
>JBAVPS010000011.1:0-1864 GCA_049693315.1 Rhizomicrobium sp.
CCGTAAGGTCGTCGTTTATGGCGGCGGTAACACTGCACTGGATGTTGCCCGTACCGCCAAGCGTCTGGGCGCGACCGAGACGATCATCGTCTATCGCCGCAACCGCGAGAAAATGCCCGCGCATGATTTCGAGCTTGAGGAGGCGCTGGAAGAAGGCGTGGTTATGAAGTGGCTGTCCACCATCAAACGCTTTGATGATGATGGCAAACTGACGGTCGAAAAGATGAAGCTCGACGAAACCGGCTGGCCGCAGCCAACCGGCGAGTTTGAGACACTGGAAGCCGACAGCGTCGTGCTGGCCTTAGGTCAGGATGTCGATCTGTCGCTGCTGGACGGGGTTCCCGGTCTGGTCATCAAAAACGGCGTGGTCGAGGTGAACAAGAACATGATGACCGGTGCGGCAGGAATCTTTGCCGGCGGTGATATGGTTCCGTCCGAACGCACCGTCACGGTCGGCATCGGTCACGGCAAGAAGGCGGCGCGCAATATCGACGCCTGGCTGAATGGTGGGGCGTATGAGCCCGCGCCCAAACACGAGCTGGCTGAGGCGGATAATCTGAACCCATGGTATTACACCGATGCGCCGCACACATTGCGCCCGATGCTCGATATGGTACGCCGCCAGACCACCTTTGAAGAAGTCGTCAAAGGGCTGGACGAGACCAACGCGCTATATGAAGCCCGCCGCTGCCTCAGCTGCGGGAACTGCTTTGAGTGCGATAACTGCTACGGCGTCTGCCCCGACAATGCTGTGATCAAGCTAGGCCCCGGTAAGCGGTTCCAGTTCAACTATGATTACTGCAAGGGTTGTGGCATCTGCGCCACCGAATGCCCCTGCGGGGCCATCAAAATGGTGCAGGAAGAAGTCTGACCGATCCAGTTCGGACATTTACGAATACGGCCGGGTGCACATGTGCCCGGCCGTTTTCATGTTCGCCGGACGATTCAATGCACAGAACCACCTAACTTTGGGCATTCATTCGCAACGACATCTAAACTATGGCGTGTGCGTCACGTTCCAAATATGATGATCCAATAAACCCAGACCAATGAGGTGGGATACATGCCGTTTCTCAATTGGTCCGATCAATACAGCGTTGGCATCGCCCTGTTCGATGCTGAACATCAGCGGCTGGTCACCATGGCCAACGAACTGTATGACGCGGTCTTAAGCGGGACGGCGGACGAAACCCTGCGGCCGATCTATCTCGGTCTGGTGGCCTATTGCTATCGCCACTTTGCCCATGAGGAGGAGTTCTTTGCCGTTGCGGGCTACCCCTTCAGCGAGGAGCACAAAGCCAGCCATGCCGAGTTACGTAACGAGGTTGATCATTTCCGCGACCATCTCGCCGATACACCGAAGAATTTACTCGCTATTGAAATGGCCAAATTTATCAAGCAATGGGTGACCAACCACATCATGGTGCATGACCGTAAATACGGTGCCTTTCTGCAGGAAAAAGGTGTGCACTGACGTGACGGCCATCTGACACTATCGTCATAATGGCGGGGGTGGTGCACAGACCATGAGAAAGACGTTTTTTACGTGCGATCGCTAAAAACTAACCGAGCTTTGCCAGATATTTTACATCATTATCCCGTAAGCAAGGACGCAGGAAACCATCAGAGCGGTCCTTGCCATGCCCTTCATGCGTTGGTCAGACGAATACAGCATCGGCATCGCCTTGTTCGATACAGAACATATGCGTCTGGTTGCCATGGCCAATGAATTGTATGACGCGGTCTTTGATGGCAAACCGGATGAAGCCGTCGCCGATGTCTTTCAGAAACTGCTTGACTATACCGGCTATCATTTCTCGCGTGAGGAAGCCTTTTTCCTTGAGGCGGGCTATCCCTATGATGC
>JBAVPS010000012.1:0-1702 GCA_049693315.1 Rhizomicrobium sp.
CGCGTTGTATGCCGTTTCCACAGGATGGGAGCCATATGCCGATGCCTGCATCCTTCCAGCCGCCGCTGCCCAGTCTGGGTCACCTTACCCAGGAAGTCGCCCGCCTGGTCCGCATCCATGGCGCGGATCGCACTGCGTTGATGCCAATCCTGCAGGAGCTTAACCGTGCTCACAGTTACTTAAGTGAGGAGGCCATGCTGTGCGTGTCCCGCACGCTGGGCGTACCGCGGGCCGAGGTTTATGGCGTTGCCACCTTCTACAGTTTTTTAAGCGTGCAGCCGCGTGGGCGGTTTGTGATCCGGTTGTGCCGCTCGATCTCCTGCACCAAACAGGGGCGCTATCATCCCGTCACTGCCGCGCTGCTGGAGGAGTTGATGATCGGTTTTGGCGACACCACAGTGGACGGATTGTTCACACTGGAAAAAGCCAATTGCATGGGCATGTGCGATCAGGGCCCCGCCATGCTGGTCAATGACGATGTGCATGTGAAGCTGACAGTGGCCCGTGTGCTCGAAATTCTTGAAGATTACCGGCTGATCGCCAAAGAAGAAAAATCCCGACAGCACGGCTAACGCAGGCTTTACCGAAGAAAGACAAAGCCATGGATGTGCAATCGGTGCTTGGGTTTGTCGGTAACAAGCTTTCCTTTGAAAGCGTCAATGCTGACAATGGCCTTAAAAAAAGCGAGCATATGACCTCGGATGAAATCATTGCGCTGATTGCGGCATCGGGGCTGCGTGGCCGTGGCGGGGCGGGCTTTCCCACCGCCAAGAAGTGGGAGTTTGCTCGTGGTCAACAGGGCGATGCGAAATATGTCGTCTGTAATGCCGATGAAGGTGAACCGGGTACTTTTAAGGACCGGCTGATTTTAACCCAGTTTCCCGATCTGGTCTTTGCCGGTATGGCGATTGTGGGCAAGGCCATCGGGGCCGAACACGGCATCCTGTATTTGCGGGCGGAATATTACTGGCTGCGCGACCATCTGGAAAAGGTGCTGGAATGGCGCCGCTCGGCCAAGCTGCTCGGCAAGGGGCTGTTCAATAACAAATACTGGAATTTCGATATTTCCATCCGCATGGGGGCCGGGGCCTATATCTGTGGCGAGGAAACCGCGCTGCTGGAATCTCTGGAAGGTCGCCGCGGCGATGCCCGTAACCGTATTCCGTTTCCGGTGCAGGCGGGGTTCCTGGGTAAGCCGACCGTGGTCAACAATGTCGAAACCCTCGCCTGGGTACCCTGTATAGTCGAAAAGGGGCCGGGCTGGTTTTCGTCGATGGGCACCACCAAATCACCAGGTGCCTGGCTGTTCAGCGTGTCGGGTGATTGTAAACGCCCCGGCATCTATGAGTATCCTTTTGGCACCAGTCTGATGCAATTGCTGGAGGATGTCGGGGCCGAGGATGCCAAGGCCGTGCAGGTTGGCGGCGCGTCGGGCCAGTGCGTGCCGCACGATGGTTTCTCGCGCACCTTGTCGGCGGGGGATCTGGCCACCGGTGGTTCGATCATCATCTATGGCCCCGGGCAGGATATGTTCGAGGTGGCCGAGAATTTTCAAAGCTTCTTTGCCGATGAATCCTGTGGCCAGTGTGTGCCGTGCCGTATCGGCAATGTCCGGCTGCTTGAAGCCATTCGCAGGATGCGTCAGCACGGGCTGGAGGCTGAGACCGAGGCCAGTTTGCGTCAGCTGGCCACGACCATGCGC
>JBAVPS010000013.1:0-2593 GCA_049693315.1 Rhizomicrobium sp.
TTCCGATGGAGATCTTCACCGTTGATCTAAAGACCGGTGCACGGAAAATCGTCACCCAATCAACCGACTGGCTCAACCATCTGCAATTTTCGCCGACCGATCCCGGCCAGCTGCTGTATTGCCACGAAGGCCCCTGGCACAAGGTTGACCGCATCTGGCTGACCCGTACCGACAAGACCGATGCCAAACCGCAGAAACTACACACCCGCACCATGAACATGGAAATTGCCGGGCATGAATGGTTCAGCGCCGATGGCAAGACCGTCTGGTACGATCTGCAGACCCCACGCGGCGAAGATTTCTGGGTTGCGGGCTATGAATTGGCCAATGGCAAGCGGACCTGGTACCATTTACAGCGCAATGAATGGTCGGTGCATTACAACACCACACCAGACGGTACGCTGTTTTCCGGTGACGGTGGCGACAATGAAATGGTCGCCCATGCACCGGATGGCAAATGGCTCTATCTGTTCCACCCACACCATATTGCCGACGATATCGCCGGGGCCAAGGCCCCGAATGCGGACGATCTGATCCATACCGGCTATTTCGAGCCTGAAAAGCTGGTCAACATGAAGGATCACGATTACCGGCTGGAGCCCAATGCCCGCTTCTCGCCTGATGGCAAATGGCTGTTCTTCCGCTCCAATATGCTGGGCGGGGCATCTCAGGTCTATGCGGTTGAAGTTGCCAGGACCAGACCATAAAGGATTGTCAAAAGACACGCAAAAAAATGGCGGGCTGATAAGGCCCGCCATAGGTATATCTGGGTACACACGTCTAGCAGTACGCTTGGGTACTAACTTTTCCGAAGATCAGTATTTACCCCGGAAACCAAAGTAATAACGCGAACCAAAGGTCTCAAGCTGAATGGGCCGGGCCGGCGCATTATATTCAATCATCTGTGCGTCGAGCAGGTTGGTGCCTTCAACAAAGAACGAAACATCCTCGGTGATGTTGAAGCTGACAGACGCATCGACCTGACCATAGGATTGGAAGAATTCCGGCAGATTGCCACGCCCCGATGCCGCACTGAGCCAGTGACTGCGCCAGTTGTAGGACAGCCGCGCACTGACATAGTGATTTTCATAATAGACCGACGCGTTATAGCTGGTGCGCGACAGCCCCTGGAATGTCAAATCGGAACCATCAATCTGATTGACAGCATTATAGCCATGATCCTGCTGGAAGGTTGCATTGGCGGTAACGCCTGCACCATCGAAGGGTGCCGGCAACCAGTCAAACGCGTACTGCAGACCAACCTCAAGCCCATTGATGGTCACCGGATCGGAATTGTTGGTTGGCCGCGTGATGCTGTAAGTATAGGTGCCGCTGCCGGTTTCGATGACTTCCGATGTCGAGGTGTTTTCAATGAATCGGGTGATCTTTTTCTGGAACAGGGTCAGTGACGCAAAATTCACCCCGCCGAAATAATACTCCACCCCGGCATCAAAGTCGGTCGACAGGAACGGCTTCAGGCTGGGGTTGCCCTCGGATCCGGTCAGACCGACGATATCCAGACTACGCTTGATGGCGATGTTGGACGGTGCCGGGCGGGCCATCACCTTGCCGAAGGCGAAACGCCCGATCAACTCGTCGGGGATAATATCGACCTTCAGGTTGGCAGACGGCAGCAACTGGTTATAGCCGCCACTGATAGAATCCGTTGGATAGGTAACGGTCGAACCCGAGGTGTTCTTGGTATAGCCGGTGGAGCGGGTGTTGGTATCGACAAAGCGCATGCCGAAATTGCCACTGACCGGGACATAGAAATCCGGGAAATCGAACTGCGCCTGGCCATACCAGCCATTGGTGGCTTCGCTGACCGTCCAGTTATCGAGATAACTGACCCAGGTCCCGTTATAGCCCGAATTCGGGTTGGTGGTGGTCAGATCATAGGGATCTGTATCGGTTGCCCCCGCCGCGACCGCCGCGGCCTGAATGGCCTTGCCGGTGGCCATCGTCATCTCGTTCCAGTAACGGATATTGTTGCTGAAACCGAGGTCGCCGGTGGCATAGAACGGAATCTTGTTCACCTTAGCCGTGGTGCTGACGATATTTTCGAGCGTGTCGCAATCGGTCTTATAGATCAGGTAGTAACCTGAGCTGGTGCCACCCCGGCAGCTCAGTTCAACATGTTTCAGGCTGTAAGTCTGGTTGGTGCGATATTCGTGGCGCTGATAACCGACCTTGAACTTCAACCATGTCGCCCAGTCGGGCTTATAGTCGAAATCCATTTTCTCCGAAGTTTCACGGGTATTATTGACCTCGGGCGACCATTCATAATCCAGCGTCTTCACATTATCGCCGCTCGTGGTATCGAGCCCCGGCAGCTGAATATTAGGGGCATGGTACTTGCCAGTATAATCGACAATCGCCTCACTTAACCCATATGCCGTGGCCGTGATGGTAACGACATTGTTGGCCACCTTGGCATGACCATAGTCAAAACGCCCGGCAACCGTCAGCTGCGGATCAACATCCCATTTAAAGCCAAGCGCTTCGGTCAGCTGGGTCCGGTTCAGACCACCCAGAATCGTACGATAGGTCAGATCCAGCGGCAGACAGCCCGCCGTGGTGTTGTTGCTGCTGC
>JBAVPS010000014.1:0-7613 GCA_049693315.1 Rhizomicrobium sp.
GGTGTGAATTATGCGATCGACGATACCAATGAGGTGTTCGCCGATTATAGCCAGAATCAACACGCCTTTGTCAGCGCGGCGACCAGTGGGCCGTTCTCGACCACGCAGATCGGTTTCGATGCCATCAAGGATAATCTGAAACCGGAAACCTCGCGCACGGTTGAAGCTGGCTATCGCTATAATACGACAGTCCTGCAGGGTGTGCTGACCGGCTATTACGTCAAGTTCAAGAACCGTCTGCTTACCACCACGGTTGGGGCGGGCATTGTCGGTAATCCGTCGGCGCTGGCCAATGTCGGCTCGGTCACCACGATGGGTGTTGAGGCGGCGGGCACCTGGCATTTTGCCAATGATATGTGGCTGTTCGGCTCCTATGCCTTTAACCAGTCGACCTATGACGACAACACTTATGATGGCGACGGCGATCTAACCGCCAGAACCAAGGACAAAACGGTTGTCGATGCGCCCAAGCATATTCTGAAAGGCGAGCTCGGTTACGATAACGGATCGCTGTTCGCGCATCTGAATGGCTCGTTCCTGTCGCGGCGCTATTACACCTATACCAATGACGCCAGCGTGCCGACCCAGACGGTGTTCGATCTCAGCTTCGGCTATCGCATCTCGTCGAATGATTACTTCAACGGCGTCGAATTGCAGGGTAACGTCAACAACCTGTTCGACACCAAATACATCTCGACCATTGGTACCAACGGCTACGCCAATACCGACCCGAACGGAACGTTCCAGACCCTGATGGCGGGTGCCCCGCGTCAGTTCTTCATCACCCTGCGTAAACAGTTCTGATCTGCGCTGTCGGTTATTATAAAAAAGCGGGTGGCACGCTGCCCGCTTTTTTCGTTGCTGCATAAAAATATTTTCAGCGCAGAGGGCGTTAATTTTTCTGGTTACCAAAATCGCGCGGTGGGGGCTTAAATCCGCTTCATCCGTAGACGGTGAAAATTTTATAGAATTGTCAATCGGGTGGAACATGCCCAGTCCACTTCTCTGGCGGGTGACGGGCAGCTGTCGGGGGCGTGCCCCGCCAGCCACCCCGGCCTTGCGGTCGTGGACAGCGTAAGTTTGGGGTGCTACCCTTCAGTCCGTGCAAGACAAACGACGCCTTAAAACCCTGCTGCGGATCGTCATCGCCACGGTGCTGCCCTTTGCTGGCACCGCTGCCGGCGAGCTGAAGGGCTATGGGCTTTCCATCGCTGAAACCGGCGATAGCGCACTGGATGAGGCGATTTTAAGCGTTTCGCAGCTGGAAGCCTTGCGTGATGCGCCGCCGGATTCCTGGCCCGCGCTGATCGACCGGGCGCGCGGCGATGTCGGGCGGATTGAAACCGCCCTGGGCAGCTTTGGCTATTACCGCCCACAGGTCAGCATCACTTTGGATGACCATAGTCTGGATGGGGCTGATACGCTGAGCGCGCTGGAAGATACCGGCCCGGGCAAACCCAAAATCGTCGTCGCCATCGACAAGGGGGCGCTGTACCACCTGCGCCGGGTCAGTCTGATCGGTGATGTGCCCCCGCGTGAGGCGTCGGTGCTCGGCCTCAAAAGTGGTGATGCCGCCGTGGCCGCCACTGTCCTGGGGGCCGGGGCGCATCTGCAGGCGACTCTGCGCGAAGATGGCTATGCCTTTGCCCGTGTCGCCGAACCCGATGCGGTGGCCGATGATGGTGCCGCCGTGCTGGATGTCAGCTTTCCGGTGACTGTGGGCAGGGCGGCCGATGTCGGTACAGTGCGTTTTTCTGGTCTGGGGCAAATGGACGAGGCCTTTGTGCGGCAGGTTTTCGTCGTCCGGCAGGGCGATGCGTACCACACCAGCACCATCGACCGCGGTCGCCAGAACCTGCTCGGGCTGGGCAGCTTTGCCGAAGTGACGGTGGCCGAGCCGGATGCGCCGGATGCGGATGGTAATGCCCCGGTCAATGTCACCGTGGTGGAACGTCAGCGGCACCGCGTTGCGCTGTCAGCCAATTATTCGACCGATCTGGGTTCCTCGCTCAGCGCCAGCTGGTCGCATCGCAATCTGCTTGGCGAAGCCGAACAGCTTAATCTGTCGGCGGCGGCCACCGGGCTGGGCGGCAGCGCCTCCAGTGGCGTGGGCTATAATTTTACCGCCCAGTTTATCAAACCTTATTTTCTCGATCCCGGCCAACAGGTCGAACTGGTGGCCAGCGCCATCAAACAGGATCTTGATGCCTATGACCAAACGGCGGAAATCGTCGGCGGTTATCTGCAACGCCGCCTGAGCACGCTCTGGACCGCGCGGGCAGGGATGACCGTCACCTTTGACGATGTTGCTCAGGCGGATACCACGCATTATTACCAACTGTTCGCACTGCCACTGTCGGCCAGTTTCGACAGCAGCCATATTGGTGTCCTTGATGGCCCCGACAGCGGTGCCACCAGTCTGGCCGATCCAAAGCGGGGTTTTCGCGCCACGCTGTCGGTGACACCGACCGTATCCTTGGGCCGGGGCACGCAGCTGTTTGCCCAGATGCAGGTTTCACTGTCGCGTTATTTCGATATTTTCGAAGATGGCAAATCGGTGCTGGCGCTGCGCGGGCTGATCGGCAGTGTGCAGGGGGCTTCCAATCTCAGTCTGCCACCCGACCAGCGTCTTTATGCCGGTGGCAGTGGTACGGTGCGCGGCTATCGCTATCAGTCGATCGGGCCGACCTTCAGCAATGGTGATCCGGCCGGGGCCACCTCGGTTGATGCCGGCACGATTGAGTGGCGCCAGCGGGTCTGGGGTGATTTCGGTGTGGTCGGGTTCTTCGATGTTGGTCAGGCTGGTACCAGATCGTTGCCGTTTAATGGCGGGGTCTATTACGGCGTTGGCGGGGGCCTGCGCTATTACACCCCGATTGGCGCGTTGCGGCTGGATGCGGCGGTGCCTTTGAGCAAGGTGGCCGAGAATGACAGCTTCCAGATTTATATCAGCATCGGGCAGGCGTTCTGATGCGCGCCCTGCCCACATGGCTGCCCCCGTATGTAATACGATGGCTGATCCGGCTTGCCATCGCCACGGGCGGGCTGGTTGCGGCATTCATCCTTGTACTGATCTATCTGCTGGGTACCCCCTCTGGTCATGACCATCTGGCCACACTGATCGCACGCCTTAGCGATGGCGAGGTGGTAATCGATGGCTTAAGCAGCAATCTCACCGGCCATCTGGCCGCCCGTGAGGTGCGCCTGTCAGACCGCAAGGGCGTCTGGCTGCGGCTGAACGGTATTGCGCTCGACTGGCACCCGGCCGGGCTTATCAATCATCACGCCAATATCACACGATTGTCAGCGGATCGCATCGCCATCGCGCGCCAGCCGGTATCTGAGAAAAAAGGTGGTGAACCTTCGCGCTGGCGTGTCCGCATTGATGCGATGCGCGTCCATCGTGTGGTGCTCGATCAGGCCGTGCTGGGCCATGCGGCGGTTTTAACCGTGGCGGGCAGCTTTCACTATGCCTCGCGTCAGGATCTGGGCGGGCGGCTCGGCATCACGCGGCAGGATCAGCCGGGGCACTATCATCTTAATCTCGTCTGGCAGGATGGTGTTCTGCAGGGCGATGCCGATATCGCGGAAACCGGTGCCGGGCTGATCGGCGGGTTGGCCGGGCTGCCGGATCTGGGGCCGGTGACGCTGTTGGTCCATGGCGCGGTGGTGGATGGCCATAATGATATCCGCATGGCATTGGCGGCAGGCCCGGCACGGGCGCTGCTGCAAAGCCGTATGGGGCTGACCGATCAGAAGCTGAATGTCGATTTTAGCGCCAGCGCACCGATGATGCAGCCCAGTGCGGCGATCCGCTGGGCGTCGATCAATGCCCGGGGCCATATTGGCGGCACCCGTGATAAGCCCGATATTCAGGCCCATCTGACCATTGACCAGCCCCGTTATGCCAGCGTATCGGCGCAAACAATTATCGTGACAGCGGCGGGTTCCGGCGGTCAGGCCGCGGTGCAGGGCACCGTGCTGGGCCTTGGCCTGCCCGATGATGGCGGCGTGCTTGCCACGCCGCTCAGCTTTACCGTTACGGCAGATCTGGCGGCGGCGGACCGGCCACTGACCGTCAGCGTATCGCATGCCCTGATGGTTTTAAGCGGCACCATGCCCGCCAGTGCCAGCGAGGGGCGCTTTACCCTGCGCCTGCCCGATCTGGCCAAGCTGGGGGCGCTGGCCGGAACCAGTGCCGGTGGCCGTGCCGAACTGATGATTGATTTCAGCCGCTATCACGACAAGACCGATGCGATGATCGACGGCACCATCACCGCGCGCGGGCCGTCTTTGTTTGCCCGTCTGATCGGCAAGGGCAGTGTGCATCTGCATGCCCGTCAGGATGTTGGTGATCTGCGTCTTGATGGCAATGTGCGGGGTAAAGCGTTTCGCGCCGAATGGGACGGGCGCAGCAAAGAGGGCGAACAGGAGTATCAGCTGAAAGCCAAACTGGCCGATGTCGCGCTGATCTCACCGCAATTTTCTGGCGCGCTCAGCGCCACCGCCCACCTTAGCGGCCCGACCGGTGATATGGCGGTGCTGGCCGATGTCTATGGCGTTGCCGGGGTGAAGGGCTATCCGTCCGACCGGTTGGCGCTGCGCATCAAGGCCAGCGGTTTGCCGGGGCGGCCCAAAGTGGATGTCAGGCTGAATGGCCGTCTGGCCCATGCGCCGCTGGATCTGGTGGCGGCGCTGACGGTGGCCGGGCCGCAAACCCACATCACGCTGTCCGCGCTCGACTGGCAAAGCCTGCATGGCCGTGGCGCTGTGCTGCTTGTGAAGAACGGTCCGCTTTCCGGGCGGGTTGATGTTGGCATGGCGTCGCTTGCCGATTTAAGTCCGCTGACCGGTGCGCCGGTTAAGGGGCGCGCCGAAGCCCATCTGGTGCTGGGCAGTGCGGGTGGCAAGCCGCAGGTGGGGCTGCAGGTTGCGGCCCATGATGTGGTCCGTGGCGACAGCCATATTGGCGAGGTGGTGCTGAACGGTCAGTACACGCCGCAAAACAGACATCTGGCGCTCAATCTGGCCGCAACCAAGCTGGCGCTGGCCGATGCCACCGGCAGCATGACGCTGGGCCTTGATGGGGCGCTGGATGCCCTGCAAACCAAACTGAGCGCAACGCTTACCACATCGTCCGGCCTTGTCGGGCTGGATGCGACGGGTACGCTGGATGGCGTGCACCGCGTGTTGCGTGTGGCGAATCTGAATGGCCGCTGGGGTGCACAGAAAATCGGTCTGGCCGCACCGGCGACGCTGGCGTGGGAGCCGGGGGACCTGCGCCTTGATGTCAAACTTAGCGGCAAGAATATGCATCTGGCCGCCAGGGGCGTGGTGCCGCTGGATGCGGCGCATTCCTATAATTTATCGGTCAATGGGGCGGGGGCTTTGCAGGGCTGGACCACCCGGCTGACCGCCGATGGCCGCGTGCTGCTGGGGCAGGTCGATCTGGCGGGCGTCATTATGGGCCCGGCGGCCCAGCCGGATGTGCGTGGTCATTTCCGCCTGCAAAAGGGGCGCTTGCATGATTTTGCCACCGGCCTCAGCCTGAACGATATTACCCTGCTGGCCAATGCCAACGGCCCGTCGGTCACACTGGCGCAATTTACCGCCCGTGCCGGGGCCGGGCGCATCGAAGGCAGTGGCACGGTCAGTACCGCAGGCGATATGGCGGTGGCGCTGGCGGTGCAGGCCCATAAGGCCGAGCCGTTCCACCGCGATGGTGTGGCGGTTCGTCTGGATGGGGCGGTGCGTTTAAGCGGCTTTGTCAAAGGTAACATGACGCTGGATGGTACCATCCGTGTACTGAATGGCGAGATCCGGATTCCCGATAAGCTGCCGCCCAGTCTGGCGGTGCTGAAAGTGCGCCGCCGGGGTGACACGCCGCAGGCGCTGACCTTGCAGAAACAAAGCCGCATCGCCCTGGATCTGACGGTGTCGGCACCGGGGCAGTTCTTTGTGCGTGGTCGCGGTCTGGAAGCCGAGCTGGAAGGGGGGCTGAAAGTCGCGGGCACCACCACATCGCCCCAGATCCATGGCAAGCTGACCATGCGGCGCGGCACCTATAGCCTCACCGGCACGACACTGGATTTTCAGTCTGGCACCATCGGCTTTGATGGCGTCAATGTGCAGGGCAAGCTTGATCCGACGCTGGATTTCACCGCGGAAACCACCGCCAACAGCATCACGGCGACCCTGAACGTAACCGGCACGGTTTCCGCGCCGAAAATTAACCTGACCAGCTCGCCCAGCCTGCCGCAGGACGAAATCCTGTCACAGCTTTTGTTCCAGCAAAGCGTGCAGCAGTTATCGCCCTTGCAAATGGCGTCGATTGCCCAAGCGGTGGCGAGCCTGTCGGGGCTTGGTGCGGCCAGCTTCGATCCGGTTGGTCTGATCCGCAGCAATCTGCGGCTCGATAAGCTGGCGGTGGGCAGCAGCAGCTCTTCCAGCGACAGCTCGCAAACCACCACCACGGTTGAAGCCGGAAAATATGTTACGCGGCGGGTTTATGTTGGGGCCAAACAGGATCTGTCGGGCGGAACCCGCGCTCTGGTGCAGGTTGATCTGACCAAGCATCTGAAGCTGCAGGCATCCGTTGCCGCCGGGACCAAGGCCAGCGCCACCACCAGCACTCAGGCACAGGACCATGGCGATACCGTCGGATTGTCGTATCAGTTCGAATATTGATGCAGCGCGCACGAAAAAAACCGCTTAGGCGGTGCCGTGTTTCTGCCGGGGGGATGAAAAATGGCGCTCCCAACGAGAATCGAACTCGTGTTTCAGCCTTGAGAGAGTTAATACCTAGGTTTGATGGTGTGTGCCCTGTATTGCTGCTGTTATATAAAATAATTGTATATCAATGAGTTGAATTGTTTTTCATTCGACGGAGGTTGTCCGCATTTGTTATGTTGTGGTAGCTATGTGGTAGCTTAATCGCTAGCTCTATAGGGTGCCATGGCTAATCTTCGGATTGGATTGAAAGTTGTCCGTGCGTTGAAACCAGGCGAAGTCGTTTGGGATAGCGCTGTTGCTGGGTTTGGTGTTCGACGCCAAAAAGGGGAGGCTGTTACATACCTTCTCAAGTACCGTACCGCTGAAGGGCGGCAGCGCTGGTATACTATTGGGCGGCATGGAGCCCCGTGGACCCCAGATCTTGCCCGCGACGAGGCTATCCGAATTCTTGCCGAAGTTAAGGGGGTAAGCGGGCAGGTGAGAGACCCTGCCGCAGATAGAAAGCAATCCCGTAGAGCTTCTACAATATCAGAATTATGTGATGCATATCTGACTGATGCTGAAGCGGGACGGTTGTTGACGCGACGGCAAATTGCTAAGCGTCCGACAACTATTGCCACGGATCGTGGGCGTATTGAGGGGCATATAAAACCGTTGCTTGGCGCAATGCCTGTAGCTGCAGTCACTCAGCTCGATGTAGATACCTTTATGCATGACATTGCGGCAGGGAAAACTGCTCGTAAGTCGAAGAGCGATCTTCGTAAAGTCACATATGTGCGTGGAGGCAAGGGGGCCGCAACACGGACAATTGGTCTCCTTGGCGCAATTTTTACCTATGCAGTGCGACACCAAATGCGCTCTGATAATCCGGTGCATGGTGT
>JBAVPS010000015.1:0-1931 GCA_049693315.1 Rhizomicrobium sp.
ATGGTGACGACATTACCAAGCGGACCAAAGAAGAATAAAATAGCTGCAACGATTTTTGTTACAGATCCTGAGAAAGAATCCGACAGCACTGGAAGTACAAAAACCACAGATCCAAGCAGGATAATAAAAAACATTTCGATAAAAACGATATTGTTCGAAAACAGCAGCATAACACGGGTGCGGACATCCCGGACCTGATTGGCGGTCTGCTCAAAGTCATTGAAAATGTCATCGCTTTTCGCGTGATTAATGCGAAGTTCCTTGAACCCCTTAAGCAGCCCGGTAAGGGCATTAAAAAGCTCGTCTTCGTGCTTCAGTGAGCCTTGTAAGCCGTCTTCATATCCCTTGCGGTCTTTGAGATACATTCCCGCGCCGCCAGCAATAATCGCTACGCATAGCAGCATTGCGACGGGGGAAATCGCCGCGATATACGCCATGGTAAAGATAATCATTACGGCTGATTGGGCCGCGGCAAAAAGTGGGCGGGCGGCCTGTGCAATGGCTGCGGTATCGCGGCTGATGCGGGCGTGTATGTCGGTTTCGCCGATTGTTTCTAATGCCAGAAGGTCGGATCGGCGAATCTTGTCAGCCAGCCTTACGCGGACACTGCATATTGCTGTTTCGGCAATTCGGGTAGATTCATACAGCACATAGCGCAGAGAGTAGACAAACAGCGCGAGCGATAACCCGAACCACAGAAAATGCTGCCAGGATGGCCCACCTTTTTGCATGGATTCAACAGCCGCGTTGATCACGGCCAGATTCATCGCGTTGGCAATACCGGATGCCGCCGTCAATATAATCAGCTTTTTATTGAGGGCGTGGGTTTCCCGCTGCAGGAAATTCAGAATCCCGAAGCGCGGTGGTGTATTCATCATAAAGCCTCAGGTGCAAATGGGGGCGCGCTGGCAGCGGGCAACGTGTTGATATGGTAGTGAAGCGTTGTCTGAAAATCTACTATTGGTAGATGTGTCAGGCATGTTTTACTGTCATAGGCAGCTGAATGTGCCTTTTTAAACAACATGGGACGGTATCTTTCTGGTGAAAAGCTGTGCGGCGCGGCGAAGTAAGTCGGTCTGTCCGTTTGCTGGTGTCTGAGGCCAGGTAAGCCCCCGCTGTGTCAGCAGCATTTGCGTGCGTGTTGACACGATTTCCAGACGCCGGGCTTGGGCCTGTGGTGAAACCCCGCGATAGAGACCAAAATTCTCCAGTGTTTCAGTCAGTGCGGTATTGAGCTCCGGGTCGTCAATTGCTGCACTTAGTTTGCCAAGAAAATTATCGAAGCCACCAACCTGTATGGCCTGTTGAGACCTAATGAATGTCGCAAGGGTTTCCCGATGGGAATTTTCAATATGGTGGATTTCGTTTGTTAATGCGCTGGCTTCTGCAAGCAGAACCAATCCGCGGGCGACCAGATCGACATGGCAGAGCCATAAATGAGAATCATCAGGGACCATGCCTAAGCGTAAAAATGCTGCTAATTGGCGAAAAAACGCATTCTCCTGAATGTTGCGCTGCAGTGGTCCGCCATCTGCGGCGAACACCACATTCCCGACGCGATGGATGGTGGCGTTGGCTAAGTTTTGACGGGCGGCCACAACCAAATGCTCGGCCTCCTGCTTGCTGCGGATATAATAGTTTTCATCCAGAATATCGGCCGCCTCATCATATTCCGTGAATAGATGAAAGCCGGTCTCGGGGGCTTTTCCGCACGTCGAAAGCGTCGAGACAAAATGGAAATCTGCCGGATCGGCACTACGGTAGGCGGCTAGTTTCAACAGGCGGGCTGTGGCACTGACGTTGTCCGCTTTAAAGTCTTTGTAATGACCAAAATGCCTGACGTTCGCGGCGCAGTGATAAATTGCCTGTGTCTGCTGCGCAATCTGTTCATATGCACCAGGTGCCAGACCAAGATCGTCACGGCGCAAATC
>JBAVPS010000016.1:0-1893 GCA_049693315.1 Rhizomicrobium sp.
ATTTATGCGGCACCGGGGGCGACGGGCTTGGCACGCTCAACATTTCCACGGCGGTGTCTTTTGTGCTGGCCAGTCGCGGTGTGCCGGTGGCCAAGCATGGCAACCGCAAAATGACCTCGAAAGCCGGTGCGACCGATGTGCTGGAAGCTCTGGGCGTCAAGGTCGACATTACACCAGCCATCGCCGAACGCTGTCTGGCGGAAGTCGGCCTGTGCTTTTTGTCGGCCCAGACCTATCACCCGGCAATGCGCTTTGTAACGCCGGTGCGCCGCGCGCTCGGCTTTCGCACCGTGTTCAATGTGCTGGGGCCGCTATCCAATCCGGCGGGGGTTAAACGTCAACTGCTTGGCGTCTTTGCCGACAGCTGGATCAGGGATGCCGCCGAGGCGTTGCGCCTGCTTGGCACCGAAAAAGCCTGGGTGGTCCATGGTGCCGACGGGCTGGACGAAATCAGCATTTCAACCACGACCGAGATCGCCATACTGGAAAACGGCACCATCACCTATGGCACCATTGCGCCGGAAGATGCCGGGCTGACACGCGCCCCGCTGGCCAGCATTCTGGGGGGCGATGCCGCCACCAATGCTGCAGCCCTGCGCCGTCTGCTTGCCGGTGAAAAATGCCCCTATCGCGATATTGTACTGCTCAATGCCGCCGCGGCGCTGATTGTCGCCGGTAAGACCACCACCCTTCGTGATGGTGCCGCCATCGCCGCCGAGGCAATCGACAGCGGCGCGGCAGCGCATTATCTCGACAAACTGATCGCGGTGTCCAACGCATGACCATTCTTGACGACATTGCCGCCTACAAACGTACCGAGGTTGCCAGCGCCAAGGCCGCCCGGCCCCAAAGCGTGATCGAGGCCGATGCAAAAGCTGCCGATCCGGTGCGCGGCTTTGCCGCCCGTCTTGCCGCCGCCCGCGCCGCCCACCGCGTTGGTCTGATCGCCGAAATCAAGAAGGCCAGCCCGTCCAAGGGCCTGATCCGCCCCGATTTTGATCCGCCCGCGCTGGCCCGCGCTTATGAAGCCGGTGGGGCAAGCTGCCTTTCGGTGCTGACCGACACCCCGTCGTTTCAGGGGGCACCGGCCTATCTGACCGCCGCGCGCGCGGCCTGCAGCCTGCCCGCCCTGCGTAAGGATTTTCTGGTCGATCCCTATCAGGTGGCCGAAGCCCGCGCCTGGGGGGCCGATGCGATTTTGGTCATTTTAGCGATGACCGACGATGCGCTGGCCGCCGAGCTGATGGCCGAAGCGGCCCGTTTTGGCATGGATGTGCTGGTCGAAACCCATAACCAGTCCGAACTGGAACGGGCGCTCACGCTGGATGCCGGGCTGATCGGCATCAACAACCGCAATCTGCACACCTTTGAAACCCGGCTTGAAACCACCCTGACACTGGCCCCGCAGGTACCGGCGGGCAAGCTGATCGTGGCAGAAAGCGGATTTTCCCGCACCAGCGATCTGGAATTGATAGCCCAAGCCGGAGTAAGCTGCTTCCTGATCGGCGAAGGGTTGATGCGCCACGATGACGTTGCCGCGGCGACCCGCATACTGACGGAGATCGAGCTTTAGCCATGACGAAAATCTGCCGTGCCGAAGCCATTCTGGCCCCCGAACGGGAAGTCACCCCCGAGATCCTGGCATCTGCCCGCCTGACCGGTATTCTTGCTGCCAAAAAGGCATGGGAGATTATCCCGCTGGCCGGTTCGATCCGCCCCCTAAAGACCGAAATCGCTATCGAGGTCAGTGAAACAGGCACCCGCATCATCGCCTCGGTCGAGGCCGATGGCGGCGGCGAGGCTTCTGCCCTGCTGGCGGCTACGGCGGCAGCGCTATGCTTTAACGACATGGCCCGTGGTACCCTGGAATCGGTCCGCCCGATCGACCAGATC
>JBAVPS010000017.1:0-2239 GCA_049693315.1 Rhizomicrobium sp.
GAGAAGGGGTTATGCGAGAAGATGATCTTCTTCTCGTCCTCGTCCCACTCATACATCGGAAAATCGACGATCCAGCAGAATTCAAAGCGCTTCTCGTCGATCAGGTTCAGTTCGCGGCCCAAACGGATGCGGGCCTGACCGGCCACACCGGCCGCACGCAGCGCCTTGGTATCGGCCGAGAAGAACACAGCATCGCCGGGGCCAACCTTGGCACGGGCCGCCAGTTCCGCCTGCGCCTCGGTGGGCAGGAACTTGGCAATCGGCCCTTTGCCGGTCAGCACGCCGCCGACATCCTCGAACACGATATAGCCAAGGCCGGGGGTGCCCAGCTCGGCACGGGCCCACTCGTTGATCTTATCGAAGAAAGAACGCGGATTGCCCGCCGCACCGGGGGCCGGAATGGCGCGCACGGTTTTGCTCTTGAACGCCTTGAAGGCGACATCGTCACGGTCGAAAATATCCGACACATCGACGATTTCGATCGGGTTGCGCAAATCCGGCTTGTCGACGCCGTATTTGAGCATCGATTCATCGTAGGGAATGCGCACGAAGGGGGCCTTGGACACGGTACGACCGTCGGCAAATTCCTCGAACACACCAGCCAGCACCGGCTCGATAGCGGCAAAGACATCATCCTGCGTGACGAAGCTCATCTCGACATCAAGCTGATAGAATTCGCCGGGGCTGCGGTCAGCGCGGGCGTCTTCATCGCGGAAGCAGGGCGCGATCTGGAAATAGCGGTCAAAGCCCGCCACCATCAGAAGCTGCTTGAACTGCTGCGGCGCCTGCGGCAGGGCATAGAACTTACCGGGGTGAATGCGCGACGGCACCAGAAAGTCACGCGCGCCTTCCGGCGAGGACGCCGTCAGGATCGGGGTCTGATATTCGGTGAAGCCCTGCGCCACCATGCGCTGGCGGATCGAGGTGATAACCTGTGACCGCAGCAGGATGTTCTTGTGCAGCCGTTCGCGGCGCAAATCGAGGAAGCGGTATTTCAGCCGGGTGTCTTCGGGGTAGTCGAGATCACCGAACACCGGCAGCGGCAGCTCGGCAGCGCGGGATTCGATCGAGATGGCTTCAATGCGCAGCTCGATCCCGCCGGTGGGCAGATCGGGGTTGACCGCTTCGGCATCACGGGCCACGACCTTACCGGTCAGCGTAACCACCCATTCCGAGCGCACCTTATCGACTTCGGCAAATGCCTTCGAATCCGGCTCGATCACGCACTGGGTCAGGCCGTAATGATCGCGTAAATCGATGAACACCAATCCGCCATGATCGCGCCTTCTGTGAACCCACCCCGACAGCCGGACAGTGGTTCCGACGTCACTGGGGCGAAGCTGGCCGCAAGTATGTGTGCGATAGGCGTGCATGGCTGTTCCTTACTTCCTTAATCTTCACGCAGAAATGGCGGGTATGTGGGCCTTTTCCGGCCATCTGGTCAAGGGTTTAATGCTTGTTACAAGTGTCACAATCGCTGCATAGACTGCCCGCAACGAGTCTGAAAGGGGTATTGTCATGAAACATTGGCTTTTAAGCCGGTGCTTTTGCTTTGGTTTGGCAGGCGGTCTGGCCGGATTGGTCGCGGCTGGCGCGAACAGCGCTGCGGCTGCACCGGTAAGTGGGCGTAACGTCGTTATCTTTGTCGCCGACGGACTGCGCTATGACAGCGTCACCCCGGAGACCGGACCGACCTTTTTAAAGATTCGCCGCGAGGGGGTCGATTTCACCTCGAGCCATTCGGCCTATCCGACACTGACCACGGTCAACGCAGCCGTAATTGCCACTGGCCACATGCCGGGTGATACCGGCAACTACGCCAACAGTTTCTACACGGGTTTCCCGGTGAAATGTGCCGAGGGCGCCCCGCTGGCCTTTGTCGAAGACAACTGTATTTTGCGCGATATAAAATCACATTTCTCTAATGATTACATTGCACAAACGACGCTTCTTCAAGCAGCGCGCCAGGCCGGGATCAACACGGTTCTGGTTGGCAAGAAGGGTCCGCTGGCCATTCAGTACCTGCCCGCACTCGACAGCAAGAACGACAGTGTCGAAGGCCCGGTGGGCATTTTCATCGATGAATCGACCAACAAGAGCGAATTCAGCCCATCCATCGGCGGGCCGCTCGCCGCCGAGATCAAAGCCGCCACCGGCCTTGCCGCCCCGGCAGATACATCTGCCCCCAACCTCGCCCAGCAGGCCTATCAGCAGAATGCCGTCACTCAGGTGCTGATCC
>JBAVPS010000018.1:0-2765 GCA_049693315.1 Rhizomicrobium sp.
GTGCCCTACACCCGCGGCAGTGAATATTCGCGCCCCGCAGCGGAAATCCTCCACGAAGCCGACCATCTGGTGGCGGGCGGGGTGCGCGAAATCACCCTTTTGGGCCAGAACGTCAACGCCTATTGCGGTGACGCGCTGGGTGGTCAGTCGGGCGGTCAATGGAGTTTGGCCCGGCTGATCCGCGCACTGGCGGATCGCCATCCGGATTTACGCCTGCGCTATGTCACCAGCCATCCGCGCGATGTGTCCGATGATCTGATCGCCGCCCATGGCGAGATCGAAAATCTGATGCCCTATCTGCATCTGCCGGTGCAGTCCGGTTCCGATCCCGTGCTCAAGGCGATGAACCGTGGTCACACGGCGGTGGAGTATCTGAAGCTGGTTGATCGCTTCCGCGCCGCGCGGGCCGATCTGGCGCTGTCGAGCGATTTCATTGTCGGCTTTCCCGGCGAGAGCGATGCGGATTTCGAAGCGACCCTGAAGCTGATCGAGACAGTGGGTTTTGCTCAGGCCTATTCGTTCAAATACAGCCCGCGCCCCGGCACCCCGGCGGCGGGCGAGAAAAACCAGATCACCGAAGCGGTCAAGGATGCCCGGCTGCAGCAACTGCAAAGCCTTTTGCTGAAACAGCAGGATGCCTTCAAAACCTCCTGCGTCGGGCGGCGGCTGTCGGTGCTGTTTGAAAAGCCCGGTCGCAAAAAAGATCAGGCCGTGGGCCGCACCCCCTATCTGCAGCCGGTCCATGTCATGGGCGCGGCGGATCTGATTGGCAAAACCGCGGAAGTAGAGATTATTGCCGTGGGGCCCAATTCCCTCGAAGGTCGTTTGGAGCATTCGTCATGACCGCAGGACCAGCCGCGTTGACACTGGAATTTGCCGATAACGGGCTGATGGCCCGCCTGGCGGGGCCGGGTCAAAAGCATTTCGTGCGGCTGGAACAAAAGCTCGGCGTGCAGATTTCAACGCGCGGCAACCGGGTGGCGATCACCGGCGAGGCCCGGGCCCGGGCTGGCGAGATCCTGCGCCGTTTCTATGTCCGTCTGGAAGCGGGCGAGCCGGGCCATATGGCCGAGCTGGATGCCGAAATCCGTTTTGTGCTCGACGCCGCCCACAGCGCTGGCCCGGTCAAAGCGGCGACGGTGATCCGCACCTCGACCGGCAAATCGGTCCGCGCCCGCTCCCCGCTGCAGGGGGCCTATCTCGATTCCATGGCCAAGCAGCCGCTGACCTTCGGCATTGGTCCGGCGGGCACCGGCAAGACCTATCTGGCGGCGGCCTTTGGTGCCTCGATGCTGTACCGCCGTCAGGTCGACCGGCTGATCCTGTCCCGCCCGGCGCTGGAAGCCGGTGAACGGCTGGGCTTTCTGCCCGGCGATCTCAAAGAGAAGATCGATCCCTATCTGCGCCCGCTCTACGACGCGCTGTTCGAGGTGATGGGCGAAAACTGCAACAAGCTGATGGAACAGGGTGTCATCGAGGTGGCACCGCTGGCCTTTATGCGCGGACGCACGCTTAGTCGCGCCTTTGTCATTCTCGACGAAGCGCAGAACTGCACCACGGCGCAGATGAAGATGTTTCTCACCCGGCTGGGCGAAGATTCCCGCATGGTGGTGACCGGTGATCCGTCGCAAAGCGATCTGCCCGCCAGCGTTCCGGAAGGCTTAAGCGAGGCTCTGTCGATTCTGGATGGTGTCGAAGGGGTCGGCGTGGTGCGCTTTGGCGAAAAGGATGTTGTGCGCCATGCCTTGGTGGCGCGCATCGTTGCCGCCTATGATGCGGCGGGCAACAAAGCCGCCAGGGCGGATGCCAAATCCAGGGGCAAAGGCAAATGAGCATCAGCGTTCAGATCGTTGACGAGGCCTGGCGTCCGGCAAAGCTCAGCGCCAGGCTGCGCCGCGGTGCTGCCACGGCGCTCGCCGAAATGGGCCGCAAAGGTGCTGTGACCATTCTGATGGCGGGCGATGACCGGCTGCACGAGCTGAATGCCGCTTTCCGCCAAATGGATAAATCCACCAATGTGTTATCCTTCCCGGCGAGCGCGCCGGAAGTCGCCGATGGCTATCTGGGCGATATCGCTCTGGCCTATGGCGTTTGTGCGCGCGAGGCGGCCGAGGCAGGCAAAACCCTGTCCGATCACGCCGTCCATCTGGCGGTGCATGGCACGCTGCATCTGATCGGTTTTGACCATATCGACCCGGCCGAGGCCGAGGTGATGGAAGCGGCGGAAATTTCCATTCTGGCAAAGCTGGGCATTGCCAACCCTTATGTGCTAAAATCCTGACTGACAATGAGCCAGACCGACCCTTCCCCATCTGAGAAGCTGCCGCTGTTCAAGAAACTGTCGCAGCTTTTGCACGGCGATGCCGCCGTGGCCATGCGCGAAAGCCTCGAAGAAGTTATCGAGGAAAGCGACCGCCAAAGCCCCGATTTTTCCGCGCCAGAACGCACCATGCTGGCCAATCTGCTCAAATTTGGCGAGCTGAAGGTCAAGGATGTCATGGTGCCGCGTGCCGACATCATTGCGGTGGAAGAAGGCACCACGTTAACCGATCTGGTGCTGAAATTCCGCGAGGCCCAGCATTCGCGCCTGCCGGTCTATCGCGAGACGCTGGATGATCCCACCGGGCTGGTCCATCTCAAAAGCGTGCTCAGCCTGCTCGAGCCGGACGGGCCGAACCATTTCAAGATGGAAGACACTCCGATTCCTTCGATCCGCCACGACATTCTGTTCGTGCCGCCGTCGATGCCGGTGCTCGATCTGCTGC
>JBAVPS010000019.1:0-11256 GCA_049693315.1 Rhizomicrobium sp.
GGCATCGGAAATCGTATCCGCAATAAAATCCGTTATTTTGGCATACCAAGCTATAGTGGCGGCTACACCAAGCTTCAAAGCATAGGCATAATTTTTCGCCTCATCCGCTATGGCATAATCCCAGGCGGGTTCAGCAGAATTTTCTATTTTCTACGCTCGTTTCCGCTGTTCCGGCCAATACTTATTCCACTCGTCATATCGGACTGGATCACCGGACTATCGATGCGTAATTTTGCCCGGGATCATCTCTGGACAACACCAATCGACTACGTCACGGATACAAACTTACTCAATTCCGTGCAGGAAATTATTGCCCGCAGGCTGCAGAACGGTAAGGTTTGGGTGAGCCATAAGACATCGAAGGCTATACCAAATCTGACAATTCAGTTTGACGCCGCACCCAATCGTCGTTTTTTAAAAATTGCGACGCCGGTTTTGCATCGGCTAATGAAGCAGTCCCATGCCCACCTGACGCTTTCAGCCGAGGACATCCCGTCCCGACAGCTGAAGCAATTTGAGCGTCTGCTAACGCGGCTAGAGAATTATGGGGATCGTGTTTTCGTTATCATTGATGAGAAGCTATGTGGGCAGATAGACATTGATCTATCGATCTTCAATCTGATGCTCATTCCATCGCCAGAGCTTGAACCAGTATATGTACCAATAAAAAAGAGCTGACACCGGTTAAGCCATCAGCTGCGGTTGTGGTACCACCTCAGTAGGGTCATTGCGGGTGGGGGCGGTGACAGCGCCTAAAGGTGTCGGCCAGCCCGCCCCTAAAGGTTCCGAACCCCGTTGGAATGGCCCTTCCGATCGACGATTTTTTCACTGCGGGCGGTGCGATGGGTAATAAAACTCCGAAACACCGGGCACATCTTGCCTGCAAAGACCATAAAATGAAATTTTCTAACGTCACAGGAGGGGCTGCGAACATCCTTTGACGTGATGCGAGATGTTGGCGGCCTCACCCCGGCTATCAACTTGCAAGCTTTATAATATGTAAGGAATTCAATTGGCTGGGGGACTAGGATTCGAACCTAGACTGGCGGAGTCAGAGTCCGCTGTCCTACCGTTAGACGATCCCCCAACGGGATCGACGCGCTTAGGCGTCGGGGCGCACCGTTTAGCCCATGGCGGCGGGCCCTGCAAGTCTTAACACGCATTTTTTGATAAAAATATCAGCAGCATCCACCAACCGAATTCCCTGGACGTAGCGCCCCCAGACAATGCTTAACGAAAGGGCGATCCGCCATACGACCGGTAAAACCGGGCGGTATGGGCGTTTTTTTGGCCAAACCGGGACCTTGGCAATGGTAATTGCGAAATCAGCTACGCTATAACTGTCACAATTGCGTGGGTGGGACGGCTTTCAAAAAATCAGGGCAGCGGCCTTACGCCTTTCGCACCGCCGGTGCGCAAGGCAGGCGTGCGCACATACTGACGATCAATCAGGCTTATTCGTGGGGCAAACATTTTGGAGCCGGTAATTCGCGCAAAAAAGAGACGACGCCGCAGAAAGAAACCGGCGCGCGCGTTGCTGGCGGCGATTGATCTGGGCACCAACAACTGCCG
Organism: Rhizomicrobium sp.; assembly: GCA_049693315.1. GTDB lineage: Bacteria > Pseudomonadota > Alphaproteobacteria > Micropepsales > Micropepsaceae > Rhizomicrobium. Next base: position 1,573 of record JBAVPS010000019.1, read on the forward strand.
CCTGCTGATTGGCCGGATGACAGGCGATAACCTGAACGTCGTCGATTCGTTTTCACGCATTGTCCGTCTGGGCGAACACATGGCCCAGACCGGGCGATTGTCTGAACCGGCCATGCGCCGCACCCTGGATGCGCTAAAGATCTGTGCTGACCGCATTAACCGCCACAAAGACATTCGCGTGCGCGCCGTCGCCACCGCCGCCTGTCGGCGCGCTGCCAACGCAGGCGAGCTGATCGAGCGGGCGACCGCCGAAACCGGCCTGCAACTTGACGTCGTTTCGGCACAGGAAGAAGCGCGCCTGGCGGCGCTGGGCTGCGCCCCACTGGTCGGTGATTCTTATCAGGGCGCACTGGTGTTCGATATCGGCGGCGGCTCGACCGAGGTGATCTGGCTCAAACGCAAAGCGCCGCAAAGCCCTGCCCCGGCTACCTATTCCGCGGAAAACCCAGCCCCTGCCGCCCTGCCCGCTGGAAAAGTGGAGATGGTGCATTTCTGCTCGGTTCCCGTCGGGGTAATGACGCTGGCCGAATCTGAACATCTCGGCTACGCAGAAATGTATGCTATGATGCTGGAACATTTTGCCGCCATGCGGCGCGAGATGGACGGTATCGGCCCCTTCGACGTGGCGGGCCATCACCTGCTCGGCACATCAGGCACGGTGACGACATTGGCCGGAATTGCGCTGAAACTGCCGCGTTATGTACGATCAAAGGTTGACGGCACCTGGCATGACTGTACCGCCATGTATGATATAACCCAATCACTGATCGGGCTGGACCGCCCGGCACGCACTACCATTGGCTGTGTTGGTGAAGAGCGGGCTGATCTTATCATTCCCGGCTGCGCGATCTATAACGCCATCCAAGCCACATGGCCCTGTGATCAGTTACGTGTTGCCGACCGGGGCCTACGGGAAGGCATTTTGCGTGATTTGCTGAAGGAATAATAAGCGTGAGAGGAAGTGATTTCGGATCGGACCGCAGCAGCGGACGGGTGCGTGTACAAACGGCCCGCCGTCGTAGCGTCGCATCGACCCGCTGGCTGGAACGCCAGCTTAACGACCCGTATGTGGTGGCCGCCAAGACCAAGGGATACCGCTCGCGTGCGGCCTTCAAGCTGAAGGAACTGGACAGCCGCTTTCGCCTGATTAAACCGGGCATGCGGGTGCTGGATCTGGGCGCCGCCCCCGGTGGCTGGAGTCAGGTTGCCGCCGAACTGATCGGGGATAAGGGCAAAATCGTCGCCGCCGACATTCTGCCGATGGAACCGATTGCCGGTGTCGAGATTTTCCAGTGCGACCTGCTCGATCCCGATACCCCGGACATGCTGAAAACCGCCATGGGCGGGCCGGCAGATCTGGTCATGACCGATATGGCATCGCCCACCACGGGCCACCGCCAGACCGACCATATCCGTACCCTTGCTTTGTTCGAAGCGGCGCTGGATCTGGCCGAAGAGGTGTTGGTGCCGGGCGGGGCTTTCATCGGCAAAGTCTTTCAGGGCGGCACCGCCAACGAGCTGTTGATTCGCGTCAAGAAGCGTTTTTCCGACGTCAAACATGCCAAGCCGCCGGCCAGTCGCGCCGAATCGGTCGAGCTGTATCTCGTCGCCCTGGGCTTTCGCCCGGAAAAGACGGAAAAGTAAGACAGCCTGAGATCAAATATCCAAATTGGAATCCTGCGCCACCAGACCGTGGCGCAGGATTTTTCGCATCACGGTGGGCAGGCCGACCTCGTCCAGCTTATCCTGTGGCTGCCAGCGCCCCAGATTACCGCCGCGGCCTGATGCATCGCTGAGTTTGGCCCGCCAGACCTCGACCTCCAACGCAAAATGGGTGAAGACGTGGCGAACCGTACCCGGCACCCTGTACCAGCGCGCAGAAAAAGGCCGTGCCGCATCAACCTCGGCCAGCCCCGGGGACGGCACCTCAAGCGGCGTCATCGGTGGCTGCCACATTCCGCCCAACAATCCTTTAGGTGGGCGTTGCAGCAGCAGCACCCTGCCCACACCATCTTCCACCACAAAGGCCACCGCCCGGCGCTGTGGCTTGGCCGATTTGGCCGCCCGGGCGGGCAGTATTTCTGCAATACCCTGGGCAAATCCGGCACAATCCTTGGCCAGCGGGCAGTCGGCGCACTGCGGCTTCTGGGTGCAGACCATTGAACCCAGATCCATCAAACTCTGGGCAAAATCACCAGGCCGGTCAGCCGGGACCATCTTGTCTGCCAAGGCACGAATTTCCGGCCGCGCCGCAGGAATGGGGGTGCGTACCGCATAAAAGCGGGCGATTACCCGCTCGGCATTGGCATCGACCGCCGCGGCCTTGAGGCCAAAGGCAATCGCGCCGATCGCCCCGGCGGTATAGGCACCGATACCGGGCAACGCCGTCAGCCCATTGATTGTATCCGGAAAGATCCCGCCCCGGGCCGCTACGATTTCTGCCGCCTTATGCAGATTTCGGGCGCGGGCGTAGTAGCCCAGCCCCGACCATGCGGCGAGCAGATCGTCAAGCGGTGCCGCCGCCAGATCGTTGACCGTTGGCCAGCGGCTGATGAATTTTCGGTAATAGGATTCAACTGCCGCCACCGTGGTCTGCTGCAGCATAATCTCGGAAAGCCAGACCTGATAAGGCTCTGGCCGGTCATGACGCCAGGGCAGATCCCGTTTATTTTTATCGTACCACGCCAAAAGCCGTCTGACGGCGGTTGCGATTGCCATCGATGTCCTCTTGCCACCTGCGTTAAGATCGGGACTATAGTGGCCCGCCCAACGGAGGACATAGCATGGCGTTCTTATCCCGCAAACGCATCGCAATAGCGGCCGTTACCGCAGTCGTGGTAATTGGTGCCGCCGCAGGCGTTTTCTTCTGGAGCGGGGATAACAGCGCCAACGCCAGCACCGCTGCGACCCAGTACGGCATTCTGAAAGATGACCGCACCATGGGCGCACCTTATGCTCCGGTGGTGATTATCGAATACGCTTCACCCGCGTGCCCGCATTGCGGTCACTTTAATGAAACGGTGATGCCACGTTTCAAGAAAGACTATATCGATACCGGCAAGGTGCTGTACGCACTGCGCGTCTATCCGATCACCTCGGTCGATGGCGCGATTGAAGCTGTGGCGCGCTGCCTGCCAACGGCGAAATATTACCCCTATCTTGATCAGGTTTTCCGCAATCAGCCTAAATGGGACCCGGAATATAATATTGCGGACCCCCGCCCCGGGCTGCTGGCGGTTTCGGCTAAATTTGGCGTGAACGCTGCCAAATTCGACCAATGCGTCTCCAACACGGAAGCCATCGACCGCGTCAACCGCGTCGCGCAGGATGGCCAGATGCGCTACAACATTGAATCTGTGCCGACTTTTGTGATTAATGGTGAAGTGGTCCAACTCGACACAATAGACTACGACCACTTTAAGGCGAAGGTTGATGCGGCGCTGAAGAAGCACTAAAAAAGCACGCCCACAAACAGGCTTCATCGCTACCCAGAAGGGTAAAATACGCACCTTGTGGCATGCTTAACCGACCGCCAGCCTCAAATTAACTGTGGACAAGTCATAGGTGTACCGTTGCGTCAGCGGCGCGCCATCCGGCAGGATTGCGCATGCAGAAAAGCGCCATGACAGCTCATCGCACCACAAAGCCGTCCCCTGAGACGCCACAAGAGGCGCAAAGGCGAGGACGTATCGAAGCCCTGGCGTCCGACGGCTCGGTCATCGGTCAGGCGGGCTTTGTTCGTGCGGGCTTTTCTGACCCGGCTCTGGTGCTGCACTGGCGTGAGATTGCCGGGGCTGATGTGGTCAACGTCTGCCTGCCGGTCCGGTTATCAGGCGGTGTGCTGACCTTAAAGGCGGAACCCGGTGCGGCGGTGTTTCTGCAATACGAAACCCGGCCGCTGGCGGGGCGTATCAACGATTTTCTGGGGCGGAATGCGGTAACAAAACTGAAATTCGTGCAAGGCCCTCTTGCAACACCGCCCCCGCAACCGTTACGTCGCCGCTATGCCGATCATGTCAGCCCGGACGATCCGGTTAACCGCTATGGCGGACCGGATGAAGTAAGGGCCGCGCTGGTCAGACTGGCACGCGCCCGCCGTGGCAAAACGAGTACAGGACTTTAGGTGATCTTCAGGCGATTGGTAGGAGTTTAGGAAATGGCCCTTAAGGACCTTATCGACAATGCCTTGCAGGCGGCGGAAAGCGAAACCCGACGTCAGACGCTTTCTCAGGTTCTGGAACTGGCCGCTGCGGCCAAGGCCGACTATGGCGATAGCGAGATTTTTACCGCACTGTCCAAGCTGATCACCGACCGCGAGCAGAAGGCGGGCCAGTTCAACCAGACCGGCCAGACCACCGAAGCCGCCGCCGAACGCAGCGAAATCGGCGCGCTGCGCGAAATCTTACGCCAGAGCGGCGCGGCAACCGCCCCCGCCCCTAAGAAATCAGCGGCCAAGAAAACCGCCGCTCATGCGGTTGAAAAGCCCAAGGACGGGCCGATTTCCCGCCGCCAGATTGTCATGGCCGCAGTGGCAGGCGTGGTGCTGATTGCCGCCGCGGTTGCTTATATTCTTCTGGGCCGCAATGCGGACACCAGCACCGGGCTGCAAAATGCCGGCCCGCAAAAGCTGACGCTTTATGCCGACGACATGACCATGGGCTCGCCCAATGCCCCGGTCACGGTGCTGGAATATGCTGCGCCGTCCTGCCCGCATTGCGCCCACTTCAATGAAACTGTGATCCCCAATCTCAAGCGGGATTATATCGACACCGGCAAGGTGCGCTATGTGCTGCGCGTATTCCCGATCAGCCCGGCTGACGGCGCAGTCGAAGGCATTGCGCGGGCCTGCCTGCCCAAGGAAAATTATTTCCAGTTTATGGATCTGATGTTCCGTAATCAGGAAAAGTGGGACCCGGAAAACGGCATTACCGACGTGCGCGGTGGCATCATTTCCGTGGCGAAGATCGCGGGCCTCAGCCCGGCGCAGGTCGATCAGTGCATGGCCGACGCCAAATCGCAGGAACGGCTGAACCGCAACGCTTCGGAAGCGCAGAAGAAATACGACCTCAACGGCGTACCCGACATCATCATCAATGGCGAGCTGTGGCGCGCTGGCGGGGCGACCTGGGAAGAGCTGAAGGAAAAACTGGATACGGTTCTGGCCAAGAAGTGAATCCGGCACAACACAACAGCGCATATGAACTGAGAATGGGACCTGTTTCTTGAAGTTTGAACGCCTCAGACTATCCGGTTTCAAATCTTTCGTGGAACCGACCGAACTGCTCATTCAGCCGGGGCTGACGGCCATCGTCGGCCCCAATGGCTGTGGCAAGTCCAATCTGTTTGATGCCCTGCGCTGGGTGATGGGCGAACACCGCGCCACATCAATCCGTGGCACGGAAATGGACGACGTGATTTTCGCCGGTTCATCCAACCGCCCGGCCCGTAATATGGCCGAGGTGATGCTGACGGTCGACAATTCCGACCGTTCGGCCAACCCGCCCTATAATGAAAGCGACACGATCGAGATTTCCCGGCGGATTGAACGTGAAGCCGGCTCGGTCTATCGCATCAATGGCCGCGATGTGCGCCAACGCGACGTGCAACTGTTCTTTGCCGATGCGTCTTCGGGTGCGTCATCGACCGCTTTCGTGCGTCAGGGCATGATCGGCCAGCTGGTCAGCCAGAAGCCGCAGGCCCGCCGTGCTGTGCTGGAAGAAGCCGCCGGCATTTCCGGTCTGCATCAGCGCCGCCACGAAGCCGAGATCCGCCTCAAAGCTGCCGAAACCAATCTGGGTCGCCTGACCGATGTGATTGGCGAAGTTGAAAGTCAGGTCCAGAGCCTCAAACGTCAGGCACGTCTGGCCTCGCGCTATCGCAATTTATCAGGCCATATCCGCAAGGCCGAAGCACTCGCCTTTCACTTACGCTGGACGGCGGCCAAGCTGCGCACGGAAAAAGCCCGTGAAGCTATGGCTGCAGCCATGGCTGTGGTTGAAAGCACCACCGCCACCGCCGCCATTGCCAGCGCCACGCAGGCCGAAACCGCCGAGATTCTACCCCCCTTACGTGAGACCGAGGCGGAAAAGAACGCCATTCTGCATCGGCTGGTACTGCAACGCGAAGCTTTGGACGCCGAAGAAAAACGCGCGCAGGAACTGGCGCAGTCGCTCAATCAGCGTCTGGCCCAGACCAGTCAGGATCGCGACCGCGAAAACGCACTGGTCAAGGATGCCGAAACCGCACTTGGCCATTTAAACGCCGAAGAAACCGAACTTAAAACCGCGCAGGAACAATCGGGCACCGAGCTTGTCGCCGCCGAAAGCCGTGCCACCGAGCTGAACGAAACGCTCAACGAAGCCGAACGCCTGCTCGAAAAGCTGACCTCGGAACTGGCCGAGCATAACGCCCGCGAAGGCAGCCTGTTGCGCGCCCGCCGTCAGTCCGCCGATCTGGCTGAAGCATCGGGCCGGCAGTTATCACAGGCGCAAAGCCGTCTTGATACCGCCGCAGCGGAAGCTTCGGGTGCACCGGATGTAAAGACCACTGAAGAAGCCGTGGCCGAAGCCCGCCGCGTGGCAGAACAGGCCACCGCAGCGGTGGCGCAGGCGCGTCAGCATTTGCAGGAAGCCGAAAAGACCGAGCAGGCTTTGCGGGCACCGGTGGAAAATGCCGAGCGCGAGGTCAACAAGCTTTCCGCCGAAGCCAAAGCCCTCAGCGATTTTCTGCGTTCGGGTGCCGGTGCGGGCAAATGGCCACCACTGGTCGATGCCGTTACCGTGGAACCAGGCATGGAAGCTGCGCTGGCTTCGGCACTGGGTGATGATCTTGAAGCCCCACTGGATGAAGCCGCCCCGCATCACTGGCGCAATCTGGGCGACTATGACGGCTTAAGCCCGCTGCCCGAAGGGGCTGTAGCGCTGTCAGGCTTTGTTCAGGCCCCCGAAGCACTTACCCGCCGCCTGACCATGACCGGTGTCATCGAGCCCGAACAGGGCGCCGAGATGCAGAAACTGCTTAAGGCGGGGCAACGGCTGGTCTCCAAACGCGGCGATCTGTGGCGTTGGGATGGTTTCCGGGCGTCGGCAGATGCCCCCTCGGCCGAGGCCGTGCGTCTGGCGCAACGCAACCGGCTGGCCGCACTGCAGGGGCAGATCGAAACAGCCAAACAGGCAAAAGACGAAGCCGCCGCAACTTACACAGCCGCCCGCGAAGCCACCGTTACCGCCCGCACAGCAGCACGTGATGCCGAACAGAACGAACGCAATTTGCAGCGTTCAATCATGGCGGCGCAGGATCTTGCCACCAAAGCGGCACGGGCTGCGGCGGAACGGGCCTCGAAACTGGCGTTTTGGGAAGCCGAAATCCGCCGCATTACGGAAACCCGTGACCGGGCGCTTGAGGCAGAAAAACAGGCGGCGCAAGGCCTTGCCGAGCTGGGCAACAATGCCGCTCTGGTCCAACAGAATGCCGATGCCCGTCAGACCGCCACCGAAGCCCGCAGCGCCAGCTCGAATGCCCGTGCCCAGTTGGAAGGCTTAAAGCGCGATCAGGAAACCCGCGCCCGCCGTCTGTTGGCCATCGCCAATGAAAAGACCCGCTGGGAGGAACGCCGCACTGCCGCCGCCGCCCAGATCGTCGAGATGGATCGCCGCGTTGGTGAATTGCAGACCGAGCTGACCACGGCCGAGGCCCAGCCTGCCGCCATCGCGGAAAAGCGTGGTGCGCTGGTCGAAGCCATTGCCACCGCCGACAGCGCCCGCAAGGAAGCCGCCGACAAGCGCGCCACCGCAGAAGCCACGCTGACCGACGCCGACAAACGGGCCAAGGCTGCCGAATCGGCGGCATCAAGCGCCCGCGAAGAACGCGCCCGCGCCGAGGCCCTGGTCGAGGCGGAAACCGCCCGTCTGGTCGAATTAGAAACCCGCATCCGCGACGAGCTGGAGATCGAGCCTGAAGGCCTGCCCGAACGGGCTGAAATCAAGGATAGTTCGGAACTGCCCCCACAGGATCAGGCCGAAAAGAAGGTCGAAAAGCTCAAAGCCGAACGCGAACAGCTTGGCGGCGTCAATTTACGCGCTGAAGAAGAAGCCACCGAGGCGGAGAATCGCCTCAACACACTGATCGCCGACCGGGATGACCTGACCCAGGCGATCGAAAAACTGCGCCGCGGCATCCAGAGCCTTAATCGTGAAGGCCGCGAACGGCTCTCAGAAGCCTTTGACAAGGTCAACGAGAATTTCCAGAGCCTGTTTGCCAAACTGTTCCAGGGTGGTGAGGCCAAGCTGACCTTCACCGAATCGGATGATCCGCTGCAGGCTGGCCTTGAAATTTACGCCCGCCCGCCGGGCAAGCGTCTGCAATCCTTGTCGCTGTTGTCGGGTGGTGAGCAGGCGCTGACCGCGCTGGCGCTGATTTTCGCTGTATTCCTGGTCAATCCCGCCCCTGTCTGCGTGCTCGACGAAGTGGACGCCCCGCTCGACGATGCCAATGTCGAGCGCTATTGCGCCATCATGGACGAGATGAACCGCCTGACCCAGACCCGTTTTCTGGTCATCACCCACCATGCGCTGACCATGTCGCGCATGCATCGGCTGTTCGGTGTGACCATGAGCGAGCGCGGCGTCAGCCAGCTGGTCTCGGTATCGCTGACCGAAGCCGAGCGCGTCGCCGCCGAGTAATTTACACTCTGGTTACTACCAAACGCCCCTACGCCCATGTTGCGCGGGGGCGTTTTTTCATGCAATGCATCGCGCGCGGAGGATCGTTACCAATGGCCACACGCTGTGGGATTAACTTTTTGTCCGTGCTGGTCTAGTGCAAATCGCCGCGCCCCTCTTTTTTTGAAGCATTTCAGCGGGTTGCGGCAAAGTGCTCCAGCTTGACGCCACATAGCAGTAACCCTATGGTCCCATTGCTTTCGAGCAGTTGCGAGAGTTTAAGGCCAAGCGTTAATGCGGAAAGGGGGGCCAATGTCACCCGGTCAGCCTGACGATATAAAAGCCTTAAGCGAGCGCATCGCGGAAGCCGAACGGAAACGTTCGCAGGAGGTCAAATCCTCCCCGACGACGCCAATCGGGATAGCCTCCCGCTTCGGTATTGAGTTGGTTGTTGCCTTTGTTGTCGGCGGCGCCATCGGTTGGGGAATAGATTGGGCCTTTGACCATTGGTCGCCTTGGCACACGCGACCGTGGGGTATAGTTGTGCTGACGTTGATGGGGGCGGCTGCCGGCATTCGTAATGTCTTAGCCGCTGCCAAAGAGATAAACGCCGAATTGGCGGCAAAGGATTGGGAGAAATAGCGCCGTGGCGATGAAACCCATGGAGCAGTTCGAGGTCGCCCCTATGTTCAGCCAGCATCCGCTGCTGAATATTGGTGGCCACGAGATCTACTTCACCAACCAAGCCTTCTTCATGTGCATTGTGGTGGCATTTGCCTCGCTGTTTCTGACCCTGTCGGTCAAGAAAAACAGTCTGGTGCCCTCGCGGATGCAGTCGATGGCCGAGATTTCCTATGAGTTTGTCCAGAACATGGTCAAATCGACGATGGGCAATGAAGGACTTAAGTTCTTCCCCTTCGTCTTCACCCTGTTTATGTTCATTCTCTTCTCAAACTTTTTCGGGCTTATCCCCTACACCTTCACGGTGACCAGCCAGATCGCGGTAACCCTCGCGCTGTCGTGC
>JBAVPS010000020.1:0-2982 GCA_049693315.1 Rhizomicrobium sp.
CCGCCGCCAGCGACGGTATCGACCAGCTTCTGGTCATGGGGGCAGCCCTGATCCTGACACTGGGCGTGCCGGGCCTCTATCTGACACGCGAAAAGATCTGACATGCCCGGCTTTGACATCAACGCGCTCGACGAAGTGATCCATAGCCGCCTGCGACTGGGCATCATGGCCTATTTATCAGGGGCGGAAACCGCCGACTTCACCACGCTGAAGGCCAAGCTGCAGGCATCGGATGGCAATCTGTCGGTCAGCTTACGCAAGCTGGAGGAGGCAGGATATGTCGCCATCGACAAGAGCTTTTCCGGGCGCAAACCACTGACCCGCGTGCGCCTGACCGATCCGGGGCGCGCGGCGTTTGTGGCCTATCTTGCCGCCATCGAAAAGCTTTTACCCCAAACGGATGCGCCGGGGCCCTAACGCCCCGGCCACCGGTCGCTTTAAAAAGCTTATGGCTTGATCGGGCCGTTGCCCGCGCCGCTGGCCGTAATGGCGGCGGCAACTTCATCGAGATCCCCGGCGGTCAGTTCCAGTTTGGCGGCATCGATCCAGCCATCGACCTGGGCCGGACTGCGTGCCCCGGCAATCGCCCCGCTGATCGGCCAGGCCAGTGTCCAGGCCAATGCCACCGCCGCCACCGTGGTATCGTGGCGTTCGGCCACCGGCTTTAGCGCGCTGGCCAGCGTCAGGTTGCGCACCAGATCATCACCGGTGAAATCCGGGCTGGCAGAACGCCAATCATCTTCGCCCAGCGACAGTGCCCGCGCCAGCGTGAAGCGCCCGGTCAAAAGGCCCGACTGCATCGGGCTGTAAACGATCACCCCGGTCTGATGGGCGGCGCACCAGGGAATTTCCCCGGCGGCGGCCAGACGACGAATGGCCGAAAACGGCGGCTGCAGGCTATCGACATGACCGATCACCTCGGCCCGTTCCAGCTCGGCCACCGAATGGTTCGACAGGCCGATGGCGCGCAGCTTGCCCTCCTCTTTCAGGCGGACCAGCGTGCCCCAGTAATCTTCCAGCGGGGTATCCTGCGCTGGCCAGTGCATCTGATAGAGGTCGATACGTTCCACCCCGAGCCGCTTGAGCGAGGCTTCGATCTCGCGCCGAAGGCTTGCGGCCTCGCCCACCCGGTGGGGCTGGGCCTGACGGTTGGCCGGATCCCAGACCAGACCGCCTTTGGTGAAGATATAGGGCCGCTCGGCAGCCGGAATATCGGCCAGCGCCTTGCGCACTACCTCTTCCGAATGGCCCAGACCGTAAATTGCGGCGGTGTCGATCCAGTTGAGGCCGCGCCCCACCGCATGACGGATGGCGGCAATCGAGGTTTCGTCGTCCTGCGCGCCCCAGCTATAGGCCCAATCGGCCCCGCCGATCGCCCAGGCACCAAAGCCAACCCGGGTAATCTGCATATCGGTGCGGCCCAGAGCATGGACCGGTAAGCCAGAAGAATGGCCAGAAGAAGAATGGACTGGATTGCTCATCGACAGTTCCCTCTCACGTTTCCGGCGCCCTTAACGCAACGCAGCAAATGCCAAATCGGCGCCTAGCGCAATTGATATTTCTCCCGGGCGTAACGCACCGCTTCATCGGCAGCGGCCATCAGCGCCTTCGATTTATTGACGCTTTCCTGATATTCAGACTCCGGCACGCTGTCGGCAACAATACCACCGCCAGCCTGTACATACATCGTACCATCTTTGACCACGGCGGTACGCAGCATAATGCACATGTCCATCGAACCGTCGGCCGCGAAATAGCCCACCGCACCGGCATAGGCACCGCCGCGCTTTTCCTTTTCAAACTCGTCGATGATTTCCATGGCGCGGATCTTAGGCGCGCCGGTCAGCGTGCCCGCGGGCAGCCCCGCCGCCAGCGCATCCACCGCATCCAGCCCATCGCGGATATGGCCTTCGACATCCGAAACCAGATGCATGACATGGCTGTAGCGTTCGATGAAGAAGCTCTTGGTCACTTTGACATCGCCCACCGCAGCAATGCGGCCGACATCGTTGCGCCCCAGATCGATCAGCATCAGATGCTCGGCCCGTTCTTTCGGATCGTTCATCAGCTCCATCGCCAGACGCTCGTCTTCTTCCGGCGTCCTGCCCCGCGGGCGGGTGCCCGCGATGGGGCGGATGGTGACGATGCCGTCCTTGAGACGGACCAGAATTTCCGGGCTGGAGCCGACCACGGCAAAGCCGGGGAAACCAAGATGATAGAGATAGGGCGACGGATTTAAGCGCCGCAATGCGCGGTACAGCGCCATCGGCGGCAGCGAGAAGGGCCGACGAAAACGCTGGCTCGGCACCACCTGAAAGATATCGCCCGCCATAATGTATTCTTTGGCCCGCGCCACCATGCCAAAATATTCGTCTTTGGTCATGTTGGAGAGGGGGGCGGCCCCCATCTCGCCCGCCACATCGGCAGGGGGGCTAAGCGGTGCCGGAACCGGCTTTTCCAGATCGGAGATCGCGCACTGCAGTGCCTCTGCCGCCCGCATATAGGCGACTTTGGCATCAACACCCGCCTCGGGCCACACCGGGGCGGACAGCAAAATCTCGTCGCGCACATTGTCGAAAATCGCTGTCAGCGACGGACGTACCAGCGTGGCATCGGGCAGGCCCAGCGTATCGGGCGGCACATTGGGCAGATGCTCGACCAGCCGCACCACGTCATAGCCAAGAAAGCCGAACAAACCGGCGGCCATCGGCGGCAGGCCAGCGGGCAAGGTCAGGCGCGTCGCCCGTACCAAAGCCCGCATCGAGGCCAGCGGATCGTCCCCGTCCGGGGCCGGGGCGAAGTCACTTTCGACCACCGCCCCCTGAGGCCGGGCAATTTCGGCCTTGCCGTTTTTTAAGCGCCAGATCAGGTCCGGATCGCGCCCGATAATCGAATAACGTCCTTTGACCTCGCCCCCCTGCACGCTTTCGTACAGGAAGGTGTTGTCCCGGCCGACCGAGAGCTTGAGATAGGCCGAAACCG
>JBAVPS010000021.1:0-3216 GCA_049693315.1 Rhizomicrobium sp.
GCCTGAAGGCGGCAAAACCCCTATAGGTTGCAACACATCAGCAGCGCACGATTAAACCCGCGCCGCAGCGTAGGACAATAGTAATCCGTACACATATCAATATCTGCGCCCCACGCCTTGCGGGTATCTTTAAATTTTCATTTACCTTATCTTCGCATCTGCAGACGATACTGTGATTGTTGCGTACGGGTTGGTGCGATGGTTGAATTTTCGGGGGATGTGGCGGGCGCTTTGCCGCCGGGGACGCGTGCGGCGGAGCTGTCGGAACGTTTAGAGACGGCCCGCCGGATCATCGAGGAGCGATTCCTTGCTGCCGGTGCCCAGCTTTCCAAATATTTTAAGGGCCTGGAATCGCTGACGGCCACGCTCGACCGGCTGCTCGAAACCCTCAATACCGACATTGTTTCGGCAACGACCGCCAATCTGGAAACGGCGGCGGCTAAATTATATGCCCTGCCCGACAGTCACCGCCACCGCACCGATAATATCGCCATCCTTGGCGATTGCTGCGCCACACTGGCCGAACAGATCGACGATATGAAAAGCGATCTGGCCTATATGCGCGTGTTTACCGTCAACATCAAAATCGTGGCCGGCGGCATTGGCGATGCCGGCAGCGAATTCAGCCTGTTTGCCGAAGATATTGCCGATTGCGTGGTCCGCGTGACCGAAGAACTCGACAGTATTGCCACCGATACAGCGAAATTACAGGCCAATCAGCGCGCCGCCCTGAAGCAGGCCACCGCCTTAAGCCGCCGCATCACCACCTTGCTGCCCGCCGTGCCGGACGAACTGGTCCGCAGCGCTGGCACGATGGGCGAGCATTACCGCGGTGTGGCCGCCGCCGCCGGTCAGGTCAAGGAACTTGCCCGTGACATCCGCAAAGCGATTTCGCGCATTCTGCTTGCCCTGCAGATTGGCGACAGCACGCGCCAGCGGATCGAGCATATTCAAAATGGTATCCGGGCCACGCAGACCCATGATGCGCTGCGCAATCACGATCAGGCGCAGGCGGCCAGTGCCTATCTTTATGCCCTTGAGGCCGCGCAGCTGACCGCCGCCGCCGGACATTTCAACCGGGAAGTGGACGAAATCAATCGCAGTCTGGTCGAGCTGGCCCAGACCGCACGCCAGCTTTTACAGCTGCACAATCTGACCTTCCGCGATGGCAGCACGGGCAAGGGCAGCTTCCTTGGCATTTTGGAAAGCCGCCTGAACGATGCCCGCGAGCTGGTCGGCAATATCGAGAAAACCGATACCGCCACCGCCACCACCGGGCGCGAAGCTGCCGTTGCGGCGGAAAAGCTCAACAAGCGTATTTTGCAAATTCAGCTGCTCAAAAATGATGTGCAGTATATGGCGCTCAACACGACCCTTAAATGCTGCCAGATCGGCGAGATCGGCCAGCCTTTAAGCGTGGTGGCCATCGAACTGCGCGCCCATGCAGAAAAGCTCGAAGAAGAAGCCGGTCAAAGCCTTGTCGTGCTGGAAAAACTGATGCAGGCCTCGGGCGAGCTTTCCAATACCGCCGCCACCGGCCAGACCCTGGGGCAGATTGCAGCACAGGCACTGCACCACGCCGCCACACGCTTAAGCGAAGCGAACGAGAAAACCGAACGCGAAATTTCGGAAATTGTCACACTGGGCGATGATGTGGCCCGGGGGCTGGAACAGTCCGCCAAGCAGAAAAGCATCCAGCACGATATCGGCGACACCCTTGCTCTGGTGGCCGGGGCGATGAGCAATCTGGCCGGGGCCCTGCCGCCCTGCCCGCCGGAAATCGCTGCCCCGTTACGGCAGGTGCTGGAAACGCTCGCCAGCGATTACACCATGGCCGAGGAACGCGATGTGCACCGCACGGTGCTGGCCGCGTGGCAGATGGCGCAGGAAGAAGACATTCCGGCAGAGGCGGATGATGATGACGCGGTGCTGTTCTGATCCGCATTAGGGGCAGGACCGATTAATGCTGGGTCGCAACCAGAATTTCCCGGGCGATCGATTGCAGCGGCGCAATGCGGTCAACGCAGCCCCGCGCAATGGCTTCCCTGGGCATACCGAACACAATCGACGTTGCCTCGTCCTGCGCAATGGTGGTTGCCCCGGCCTCTTTCATTTCTTTTAAACCCCGCGCGCCATCATCGCCCATGCCGGTCATGATAACCCCGACCGCGTTAGAGCCTGCCGAGCGTGCCGCCGAGCGAAATAAGACGTCTACGGAGGGACGATGGCGGCTGACCAGGGGGCCTTGTTTCACCGAAACATAATAGCGCGCCCCACTGCGTTCGAGCAGCAGGTGGTAATTGCCCGGCGCAATCAGCACCTGACCACGCAACACCGCGTCGCCATCACGGGCTTCACGCACCTCCATCTCGCACAGGGTGTTCAGCCGCTGGGCGAAGGAGGTGGTAAATTTCTCCGGCATATGCTGCACAATGACGATGCCGCAGGTCGCCGCGGGCAGCATTTGCAGCACCGTACGCAGCGATTCCGTTCCCCCGGTCGACGCCCCGATGCAGACTACCGATTCCGTGGTTCGCGCCATGGCGTGGCCCGATGGCGGCGGCAGCATGGCGTCGGCGGTCAGTTTTTTCTGGGGGGCCTGTGCCGAAGCATGCGCCTTTAGGCTTCCCGGTCGCCGGTCAAGCCGGGCCGAAGCCGCCGCCTTGACGGTATCGCAAATCTGAATACGGGCATCTTGCAAATGCTCGGCCACACCGATGGCGGGCTTCAATATGGTATCGACCGCACCGGCTTCCAGCGCCTGCATCAGGGTGGCCGAGCCTTCTTCGACCAGCGAGGAGCACATCACCACCGGAATGGGGTGTTGCGCCATCAGCCGGCGCAAAAAGGTGATGCCATCCATCCGTGGCATCTCGACATCCAGCGTAATCACATCCGGTATAACATCGCGCATATAGCGCACCGCCACATAAGGGTCGGCGGCGGTTCCGATCACCTCGATCCCGGGATCACTTTGCAGCACGGCGGACAACGCCTGACGCACGGCGGCCGAATCGTCAATCACCAGAACCTTGATACGTCGTGATGTTTGCATCCGGTTACAGCCGCTTAAAAATGGTGTTGGCGACACTTTTCAGCGGCAGCCCGGCCCCGGTAATATTTTCAGAATGGCCCAGCACCAGATGACCGCCACGGCGCAAATGATCGCATAAGCGCCGCAAAACCCGAACCTGCGTATCGCGATCAAAATAAATC
>JBAVPS010000022.1:0-1726 GCA_049693315.1 Rhizomicrobium sp.
CAACAAGGCCCGGCGCGGTGTGCAGAAGATGATCGACCCATGGGATCAGATCGAACTGGATGTGGCTTTCATTGGTGGCCAGCGAATAGATCGCCGCGCCGGTAACCCCCAGCGACAGGCTTAAGCCGACAATCGTCAGCACAAAATACAGAATGCCCAGCGGCAGCATAGCCAGAAGATAGAACAGCGAGGTCCAGGTGCGCACATCGGTCAGCGCATCCTTGATCCGCGTCCAAAGGGATTCATCGCGTGACAGGGCGGCAGGCATCCGCCGCGGCATCCGAACGCCCAAAAGCCCTTCGACCAGACGCCCCTCGACATGGCTGATCATCCGGACCGAGCCGATGAACAACAGGGCAAACGGAATACCGAAAATCAGCATGGCGCAGCCGGTGGTGATCGCAATGCCGATGACCGACCAGGTGAAATAGAAAATCCCGGTGATCAGCGCCATCATCATATAGAGCAGTGCGCCATAACTCTGCGGATCGGCGATAACGCCGAAAAAACTGCCTTTGGGGCGCGGGGTGTCGACGGGCTTTTCCGCCTTGGGAAACGGCGTCGACAGCGCGGCTTCCATGCCGCGATATTCGTCGGCGATTTCCTGCGGGCTGCCGTAGGTTTCAATCACCGAAGCCAGTACCGCCTTTTCATCCATATCCGGATTCTGGGCGATTTCGTTATTCAGATGCTCTTCACAATCGGCCAGTGCGTCGGCAATCAGCCCTCGCGGCGCCCCCTTAAGGGCGTGACGTAACTGGGTCAGATAGGCCCGAACCGTCTCTGGTGCGGATTTAAGCGCTTGGTCTGAATGCATCAGCTTCTGTTGCCCCCACTTTCAAGGCATCATCGACAAATTCGCGCATGTCGCGCCAGGCAAATTGCCATTCGGACAAAGCTTTGCGCCCATCGTCGGTGATGTTGTAATAGCGCCGCGGTGGCCCGAAGGCCGATGCCTCGACGCGGCTTGATAACAGCCCCAGCGCATCCAGCGACCGCAGCACAGGATAGATTGCACCCTGTTTGAAAATCAGCCCACCTTCGCCTTCGGCTTTCACGGCTTTGGCGATTTCGTATCCATACATCTCCCGACCGGCTCGGGCGAGCACAGCCAGAAGGACGAGCGACGACAGCCCGGCCATCAGTTCCTTACGGAATTTGCGCGTGTATTGGGATTCTTCACTCACTGCACACGCCTCTCTTCCGCCCTCCACACTATTGCGAAGTTCAATCTAGCATGAACTTCACAATATGCAAGAGTGGCCTATAGTGGAGTTACAACTAAGTTCCACATAAAGCGACCTGGGGCGGTTTTCTCCTGTTTTGTTACGCTAAACCTATGAAAATACTCAGTTCGCTGGTTTTTCGGCCAGCGCCATCTGTTCGACCTTAACATAATCGGTCTTGCCAGTGCTAAGCACGGGAATGGTTTCGACCGGAATAATTCGGCGCGGCATGGCAATTTCCGGCACACCATGATTCTGCGCCCAGCCGAGCAGGGCGACCCGCGTGGCATCCGCATTGGTGGTCAGCAGCACGATTTGCTCGCCTTTGCGCCCATCCGGCAGAGAAACCGCGGCATGGGCAAAGTCCGGCCACAGCGCTGAAGCGCAGTTTTCGACCACGGCCAGCGATACCGCCTCGCCACCGATTTTGGCAAAGCGCTTCAGGCGGCCACGAATGGCGACAAAGCCTTCCTCGTCGATGTGAACGACATCTCCGGTGT
>JBAVPS010000023.1:0-10264 GCA_049693315.1 Rhizomicrobium sp.
ATGCCGTCCAGCGCGGTCGCAATAGGCCTCAAGTGCTCAAAAGCGGCGGGACTATGCATAAAACCTTCCAAGGTTTCCAGTGCAATCGCGTCGTTTTCTGAAAAAGAGCCAGATTTCGTGCGCCTGAGCACGCTGACATGGGCACATGTACCTAACGCGATGGCCAAATCCCTAACCCAGGCGCGGACATAGGTGCCCTTGCCGCACGACATTTCAAACTCGGCATGGTCGTCATCGATGATGTTAACCAGTCGGGCGGCCTCGACAAAGATCGGCCGGGCGGCAAGTTCCGGCGTTTCGCCCTCGCGGGCCAGATCATAGGCCCGTGCCCCATCGACCTTGATCGCCGAATAGATCGGCGGGGTTTGCAGGATTTCGCCGACAAAGCGGGGGATCATCGCCTCGATCTCATCGCGGGTCGGGCGCACATCCGATGTTACGGTTTGCTTGCCATCGGCATCGTCGGAATCGGTCGCCACGCCCCAGCGGGCGGTGAAGCGATAGGTCTTCTCGCCATCCATGGCATAGGACACGGTTTTGGTTGCCTCGCCCAGTGCAATGGCCAGCACGCCACTGGCCATCGGGTCTAAGGTTCCGGCGTGACCGGCCTTTTGCGCCTCGAAAACGCTGCGCACGATGGCCACCACCTTGGTCGAACCCACGCCTGACGGCTTGTCGATCACCACCCAGCCATGGACCGGATTGCCTTTTTTCTTACGTGCCATAATTGTCCTGTCGGATAAGAAAATCCTTCCCCCTTAAAGTGCTTAAGGCGGTTGCCGGGGCTTTTTAAGGGGAACGGTATGTCAGTCTTGGTGCTTGTCAGGATCCGCGGGGGCGGCATCGCTGTCGTCTTCGGGGCTGATGTGGGGGGCCTCTTCGTCCGCATTGGCGTCCTCGGCTTCCAGATCGCGCGCCACCAGCGGGGATTTCAGAATTGTCTCGATCCGCTCGGCTTCGGCGAACGATACATCCTCGACGAAATGCAGTTCCGGGGTGAAGCGCAGGGTGATCTGGCGGCCAAGCTCGCCACGGATAAAGGCCTTGTGGCGGTTCAGTGCCTTGATCACCTTGGTGGCGTCCTTGCCGCCCAGGGGTTGGCAGAACACGGTCGAATGGCGCATGTCGGGCGAGGTTTTGACCTCGGTGATGGTGACCGAAACACCGACCAGATCGACATCGTGCACATTACCGTCGCGCAGGATGGCCGCCAGGGTGTGGCGCAGCACTTCGCCCACGCGCAGCTGGCGCTGGGTCGGGCCATTGCGATTGGCGGCGGCATGGTGGCGCGGGCGGGGCATAGGCAACTCCTTGATGGGCGCTTCTTACTGCGACGCTGGGGGGCAACGCTCGCAAGACGTACTATAAAACAAAAGCCTGGGGCAACGAGGGCAAAAGTCTGGCTGCTTTAGCGCTTAAAAGTTACGACAAAACAAAGAACTAGAGCGGCCGTCGCTCTAGACCAATTTCGCCATCGCGTACAGGGGCCGCTTTTTACGCCGTCACTCGTAACCGAAGCGTGCCCGCCACGGTTGCAGAGTGGGCAGGATCGGTGCCAGTTCTTTACTATAGGCACCCCATTGCCCGACCGCCGAGCTGTAGAGACCGCGGGCGACCTGCAGGCCGCTGGGGGTGTCGGGGGCGTTCCGGCGGCTGGTGCGGGCAAAGCTTTTAAGCTCCTCGCGCCAGTCAATTCCCAGAAAACCGCAGATTTCGCGGGTTTCGCCCTCAAAATCGGCCACCAGCTTTTCATAGACCGTGTCATAGGTGGCAAGGCCGAGCTTGGCCCGATACAGCTCTGACAGGCGCATCACCGCATCGTAATACTGTGCCGCACCGGAAAGGCTGGTCAGTTCGTACATCTGGCGGTTCATGCCGAAACGGCGGCGGAAACAGCTCCACACCACATCGACCGGATCGCGCCGCGCGAACAGGATTTTGGCGTCTGGGAACAGTTTGGCGACCAGACAGAGCAGCACCGAATGCAGCGGCAGCTTGTCGATGAAAACCGGGCGGTCGGCGGTGGAACCCTGTTCGGCGGCCCGGTCCCAATAGCGTTTGCGCCAGTGGGCCAGCTCGGTGTCATTCAGCGTCGCCAGCCGGTCGAGGCCGCCGTCCTTCAGGACGAATTCCGCGGCCATTTCCTCCAGGCATTCGCGTTCCGGCATGGTTTCAACGTCGGGATGGGCGTCCAGCACCTGTTCCAGAAGCGTGGTGCCGGAACGGGGGAAGCCAACCAGAAAGACATGGGTCTTCACCGGCGGATGGGCCACCGCGGTGGCCGGATCGGCGCGCCACTGTTGCGCCGGGGCGGTGGCAAAATAGGCCGCCAGATTTTCGGCTTCCTGACAGGCCCCGGTCAGATCGGGGCGCTCATATTCGGCGCGGTAGCGGGCGCGCATGGTGGCGTTATGGGCGCTGTAGGCGGCAAAGGCCTCTGCCGGGCGTTTCATGCCATCCAGCGCATCACCGGCGAGGCTTTGCGCGATGGCAAAATTGACCCCGCCGGGCGGGCAGGTCTGCAGCAGCCGCTGGGCATGGCCAAGGGCGGTGTCGAAATGCTTTTCCTCGGTCTCGGCCAGTGTCAGCGCCATCAGGGCCGAAGGCTCGTCCGGGGCGTAGCGGCGGGCCATTTCGCCATAGCGGCGGGCTTCGGCCACATCACCGCGCATGATCGCGATATAGGCCAGCCGTCCCTGTGCCGCGGCATGATTGGGTTGCAGCGCCACGGCCTGTTCAAAGGCGCGGGTGGCATGGTTGTTATAGCCCAGCGCATCCAGACTGCAGCCACGGTTGTAGTGCAGGCTGGGGCGGTCCGGGGCCAGCCGCAGCGCGCTGTCAAAGACGGCCAGGGCTTCGCGGTCACGACCCAGCGCCGACAGGGCCGAGCCATAGACATTCAGCACTTCGGGGTCGCGTTTGAGCAGGCTGCGGGCCTTTTCGGCCAGCGGCAGGGCGGCCAGCGGATCGCCCCGGTTTAAGGCATCGATCGCGGCCAGCACCAGAATCTGCGGGATGTCACAGCCCAGCCGGATCGCCTCGGCGGCCATCCGCCCGGCGGTGGCGACATCGTTCCGGCGCATTGCCGCATCGATGGCGGCCAGACGGCGCTGAATTTCCGGATTTTGCTGTAGCATCGACCGTTCCCTAAATTTACCGTTTGGCCTTAAATTTACCGTTTGGCCTTTACCTGCCGTTTTGATGAAAAAAAAGCCGGGGCAGCTGCCTGCCCCGGCCATTTTTCGTCCGGCGCTCAGAGTTCGCGCTGGATGGTTTCAACTTCAAAGGCTTCGATAACGTCGCCCTTGACGATGTCCTGATAGTTGGCGAAGGCCATGCCACATTCCTGGCCGTTCTGGACTTCCTTGACCTCGTCCTTGAAGCGCTTGAGCGTCGACAGCTCGCCTTCGTGGATAACGACATGGTCGCGGATAAGGCGGACCTTGGCACCACGGCGCACCTGACCTTCGGTGACGCGGCAACCGGCGACCTTGCCGACCTTGGTAATGCTGAACACTTCCAGGATTTCGGCATTGCCGAGGAACTTTTCCCGGGTTTCCGGTGCCAGCATGCCCGACAGCGCCGCCTTCACATCATCCACCACATTGTAGATGATGTTGTAATAGCGAATTTCGACGCCATCACGCTTGGCCCGTTCGCGCGCCATCTTATCGGCACGGACGTTGAAGCCGATGATCGCACCGCCCGAGGCGTGGGCCAGAATGACGTCGCTTTCGGTGATACCGCCGACACCCGACTGCAGCACCTGCGCCGCCACTTCGTCGGTGCCCAGCTTGTCGAGCGCCCCCTGAATGGCTTCGGCAGAACCCTGCACGTCGGACTTGATAACCAGCGGCAGCATCTTCTTCTGACCGACCGTGGCCTGACGCTTGAGCAGCTGATCGAGCGACAGACGGGCATGGGCTGCCTGCTGGGTCTCACGCTTCTTGCGGGTACGGTATTCGGTGATTTCGCGGGCACGGGCTTCGGAATCCACCACAGCGAATTCGTCACCGGCTTCCGGCGCACCGGACAGGCCGAGAACCTCGACCGGAACCGACGGACCGGCGCTTTCCAGCGATTCGCCGCGTTCGTTCTGCAGGTTACGCACCTTGCCCCATTCGGCACCGGCAACGACGATGTCACCAAGCTTCAGGGTGCCGCGCTGGATCAGGGCAGTGGCCACCGGGCCACGACCGCGGTCGAGTTTGGCTTCAATGATGGCACCTTCTGCCGTGCGGTTCGGATTGGCCCGCAGTTCGAGCACTTCGGACTGCAACAGAACCATTTCCTGCAGCTTTTCGAGACCGGTACCCTGCTTGGCGGAGATTTCCACCGCAATGGTCTCGCCACCCAGATCCTCGACCTGAATTTCGTGCTGCAACAGCTCGGTCTTGACCCGCATCGGGTCGGCACCGGGCTTGTCGATCTTGTTGATCGCCACGATGATCGGCACCCCGGCGGCCTTGGCGTGGTTAAGCGCCTCGATCGTCTGGGGCATGACGCCGTCATCGGCAGCCACCACCAGAATAACGATGTCGGTCACCTTGGCACCACGGGCACGCATTTCGGTAAAGGCGGCGTGGCCGGGGGTGTCGATGAAGGTGATCTTCTGACCGCTTTTCAGCTTAACCTGATAGGCACCGATATGCTGGGTGATGCCGCCGGCTTCGCCCGCAACCACATCGGTCGTCCGCAGCGCATCCAAAAGCGAGGTCTTGCCGTGGTCGACATGGCCCATCACGGTCACGATCGGCGGACGCGGGGTCATCTCGGCGGGATCGTCCACGGCCCCTTTGAGGCCTTCGAGCACGTCGGATTCGGCCACGCGCTTGACGGTATGACCATACTCGGTCGCCACCAGGTCGGCGGTATCGGCATCGATAATGTCGTTCACCGTCGCCATAATGCCGTTCTTCATCAATACCTTGATGACGTCAACGGCGCGGCGGGCCATACGGTTGGCCAGCTCGGCTACAGTGATGTTTTCCGGGATCGTCACTTCACGGGGGCCGGCCTGAACGGCGGCCTGCGCCTGCGAGCCCTTGTTGGCACGCTGCAAGTGGCGGCGGAACGAGGCCAGCGAACGCATGCGTTCGTCATCGCCCGACAGCGCCTTGGTCACGGTCAGCTTGCCGCGGCGGCGATCCGCCTCTTTTTTAACGACAGGGGTCTTAACCGGGGCTTTGACACCCTTTTTGGTGTTGGACTCTTCTTCGTCCATCGGACCGCGGCGACGCGCGGCTTCACCCGCCTTGGGGGCAGCGGCATCGGGCTTCTTGCCGGATGTCGGCTTGCCACCGACGCCCTGCGCGGCGGCCTTGCTCTGATCGGCTTCGGCATTGGCGGCGGCGTTGTTATGCGCACCGTGCGTGGGCCGTGTCCCCTGCGGGCGGGCCTGCTGCGGACGACCCTGCGGGCGGCCGGTATTCTGCGAGGGAGCCTGTGCGCCGGACTGACCAGCCGGGGCGCTTTCCTCGGCGCGACGGGCCGCTTCGGCGGCAGCGCGCTGACGGACGGCCTCTTCGGCAGCCTTGCGGGCGTCTTCTTCTGCCTTACGCTTGGCAGCTTCTTCCCGCTCTTTCTTTAATACAATTTCTTCTGCTGCCCGACGCTTGGCATCGATTTCCGCCTGCTTGCGGGCTTCGGCTTCGGCGATGCGGGCACCGGCCAGCGCCTTGGCGCGGGCGGTCTTTTCCTCATCGGTCAGCTGACGCAACACCACACCGGCGCGCTGGGGCACATTTTCCTTGTGCACCGGCACCGTGCGCGGGGTGAACTCGCGCGTCTTGTTATCCTGTTGCGGCTTGGCCGCCACCGCTGCCGGCTGTTCGCCGCGGGTACGCTTCTTCTCGACCACCACAGCCTTTGTCCGGCCATGGCTGAAACTCTGCTTGACGGTGGAGGTCTCCGTCTTCTTCAGCGTCAACGTGGTCTTGGTCGCGTTCGGCCCCTGGCCCTTTTGGCGCGTGGAGGTGTCCTTGCTCTCGCTCATGCGTTTCTTTCGTTACCGGCGGGGTTATCCCCAGCCATTCCTTCCACTTCAGATGCGCGCAAACCCTGCAGCCGGGCGACATCGACCATCAGTCGATCCGCCAGGGCACCGGGCCTTACTGCGGCATGTATCACATTCTCTCGCCCCAGAGCCAAGCTCAATTCGCTTGCCTTGAGACAATCGACCACGACCACCGTTCTTCCCCGGGCATGGGCAGCCTGTAATACCTTACGTCTGCCGTCTGCCGCGCCGTCTGCCGCCTCAATCAGGAGGCTCGACGGACGAGCGGTATCCAAGGATTTGAGCACATTGTCAAAGCCCTGAACCAGTTGACCGGCCCGCCGGGCCAGGCCCAGCCGTTCGGCAATGCGTTGTTTCAGCAGATCTTCCAAACGGTTGATCAAATCCGGCGCAACTTTGACGGGCGCACGTGCCGCTTTGGCAAAGGCGTTTCCGCTGGCGACCTTTTCCAGGCATTCCCGCGAAGCCGTTACCCAAAGGCCACGGCCCGGCAGATTTTCTGCCAGATCCGCAACAACTTCACCATCGGGGGCGACGACAAAGCGAATCATATGGGTCGACGGGGAAATGTCCCCCGTCGCCAGACAGCGTCTTTCGCCGTCTTCACCCTTTTTGATCCGTTTGGTCGTCACTGCCGTTACACCTTGTTTCTGGCGGTTATCCCCGCATTACGGGGGTAGCCTTGTTTACGCGTCGCCGTCTTCGGCAGTTTCTGTTGTGCCGTCTTCGGCTTCTTCACCGTCTTCGGCGGCCTCGCCCCCGGCCTCTTCGTCTTCTTCGACGATTTCCGGTTCAGGGTCAGCCTCGATCCAGCCGACAGCAACGCGGGCCGCCATGACAATGGCGTTGGCGTCAGCTGCGGTCAGGTCAAATTCTTCCAGCGCACCCTTGATGCGGGTCCGCTCTTTGTCCTTGCCGGTTTCATAATAGCCCAGAAGGTCATCGGTGGCGCAGCCAGCCAGATCTTCCAGCGTTTTGATTTCGGCTTCGCCCAAAGCGACCGCCATCGGCAGGTTGACGCCTTCGACATCAAGCACGGCATCGTCCACGCCAAGGGCGCGGCGCTTGTCGTCCAGTTCCTTGTTGCGGGCCTCGATGAATTCCAGGGCGCGGTTCTGCAGTTCCTGCGCGGTGTCTTCGTCGAAACCTTCGACCGAGGCCAGATCGTTCAGCGGCACATAGGCGACGTCTTCAATCTCGGCAAAGCCTTCCGAGGCCAGAAGCTGGGCCACGGTCTCGTCAACGTCGAGCGCTTCCATGAACAGCTTGGTGCGGATGGCGAATTCTTTCTGGCGGCGTTCCGATTCCTCGGCCTCCGTCATGATGTCGATCTGCCAGCCGGTGAGCTGGGACGCCAGACGGACATTCTGGCCGCGGCGGCCAATGGCAAGCGACAGATGCTCGTCCGGCACCACAACCTCGACGCGATGGCTGTCTTCGTCCAGCACGACTTTGCTGACTTCGGCCGGGGCCAGAGCGTTAACGATGAAGGTGGCCGGTTCGTTCGACCACGGAATGATGTCGATGCGTTCGCCCTGCAGTTCCTGCACCACGGCCTGAACGCGCACGCCGCGCATACCAACGCAGGCACCGACCGGATCGATCGAGGAATCCTTGGAGATCACGGCGATCTTGGCGCGCGAACCGGGGTCACGGGCCACGGCGCGAATCTCGATGATGCCGTCATAGATTTCCGGCACTTCCTGCGCAAACAGACGGACCATGAACTGGGGATGGCTGCGCGACAGGAAAATCTGCGGCCCGCGGGTTTCGCGGCGCACGTCATAGATATAGGCGCGGATACGGTCGCCGGTGCGGAAATTCTCGCGCGGGATCATCTCGTCGCGGCGGACCACACCTTCGGCGCGGCCCAGATCGACCACCACCGAACCAAATTCCGAACGCTTGACCACGCCGTGAATGACTTCACCGATGCGGTCCTTGTATTCGTCATGCTGGCGTTCACGCTCGGCGTCGCGCACCTTTTGCACGATGACCTGCTTGGCGGTCTGGGCCGACATACGCGAGAAATCAACCGGCGGCAGGGTCTCGGCGATAATGTCACCGATCTGGGCAGCCGGGTTGCGGGTATGCGCATCTTCGAGCGCAATTTCCGTCTTGTCGTTCTCGACCAGCTCGACCACATGCAGATAGCGCGAAATGTGGGTTTCACCGGTCTTGGGGTCGATCTCGACCTTGATCTCGTTCTCACTGCCATAGCGGGCTTTCGCCGCGCGCTGCATGGCTTCTTCCATAGCGGCGAGCACAACGCGCTTGTCGATCGACTTATCGCGGGCGACCGCATCAGCGATCTGCAGAAGCTCGGTTCTATTGGCGGCAACCGTTGCCATTGTCATCTCCTTATCGCGCGCACGAAGCGTGCTGTAGGTTACCCGTGAGATCAGTCTTCGCCTGCAATATTGTGCAGGCGCATATCTTCTTCAATCAGCTTATCGGTCAGCACCAGCTTTGCCTCGGTGATGGCCGTAAACGGAAACTGGATGGTTTTGCCATCGACAACAACCACAACCTCGTCGCCCGCCAGCCCCTGCAGCTCACCGCGCAGGCGCTTGCGACCGTTAACCGGCGCCACCAGAGCAATCTTGGCTTCGTGGCCCGACCAGCGTGCGAAATCATTAAGCCGGGTCAGTGGGCGGTCGATACCGGGCGAGGAAATCTCCAGCAGATAATCGCCGCCAATGGGGTCACTGGCTTCGATGAAATCCGACAGAATGTCACTTAAGGCGGCGCAGCCTTCGACATCCATGGTGCCATCGGGCCGTTCAGCCATCACCTGCAACGTTTGTTGCTGGGTGCCGGTCAGGCGCAGGCGCACCAGCTGGAACCCGGCGGCTTCGACCACTGGGGCGAAAACTTCTTCCAGATGCAACGTTGCGGCGACTATGGCGGACACTCCTTAAAACGGCTGCGGTCAAACGTCAGCCTCAGACAAACCCTATCCCCGCGGCGGTTCGATGAAACCGCCACACAACATCACTATGTTGTATCGGGATGACGGTTTTGTAGCGCGAAGCGCCTCAAAGCGCAAGCGGGCTCAAGGTTACGGGTGTTTTTTTACGGCTTCTCGGGCTGCTCGGCGCGGTCTGTGCCGGGGTCGGTCGGGGCCTGCGTGGATTCGGGGGCTTGTGCTGCAGCCCTGGGCGCGGCGGAAGATGCTGCCGGTGCGCTGGCTTTGTCATCACCGGTTACCGCTGCTGCCGGCATCATGCCCTGAATCGGTTTGGGCACATACTGGGTGGGTTTTTCCTTGGGAATCAAAATCTCAAAGGGGGAAACCGGGCGGAAATAGAAAAAATACACCATAGCGAGCGTCATCGCGAAGATGAACAATCCCCCCAGCAGCGGGGCGATATCCGCAGGGTGAATGTAAAACCGGGGTGTCTTGTCATCGTCTTCGTCGTCGTGGCTCATGGCACTTTCTATAACCGATGGTGCGGGTGCCCGCAAATTTTTAGCCGTGGCATTTAATGCCGGGCTTTTGGATTGGGCCACGCACAGAACAGGATGCAATTTTTGGTTGCTGCGTGCGTCGCGGCTTTGCGTTAACCATGGCCGGGTAAAATCAAGGCGCCGCCAGCCGATGGGCCGGGGCGCCTTTTTTATTGTGTGCTATGTCCGTGGTCTTACAGGCCGCGATAGCGGAAATCGCGGAAAGTTGCGCTGCCGCCGCCGGCACAGAACAACCCCGGTTTCAGGCTGAGGAAGCCGCCGAAGACATTGTGGTTGAAGCCCGAGACTTCCATCTGCTGCTGGTACTTGACCCACGGCCTGCCATCGATGGCGTAATGCAGGGTCACGATATTTTCTTCGTTTCGCAGTTTCAGCCGCACGGTTTGGGCCGGCATCTTCTGGCGCATCCATTTCTGTTCCTCGCCATAGATGTAGTTAACGATCTCGTCGCCATTAAAGCCGATGCCACAGAACATCCGCTCGCTATAGAACAGGGTGATGCCAGCCTCAGCGCCACTGCGGCCAAGTTCGATGGTGACGTCCATCTCGTAACTGCGGTCGCCGGTGACAAAGGTCAGTGGCGAGCTGTCGGCCAGCGCCGTGCCTTTGCCCGCCACCTGCAGGGCGTGGTCGCCATAGCGCACACGCTGCATTTCGTCAGGCCGCGGGTTGAAGAAGCTCCACTGTACGCCGAACTTGTTGGTCGAGAAGTCATCCGACAGCGCATGGCCCGACGGGCAGGGCTTGCCGCCCCTGGGCTTGGGCAGCGGTGTCGCC
>JBAVPS010000024.1:0-9103 GCA_049693315.1 Rhizomicrobium sp.
GGCTTGCATCAGGATATTTTTGCGACAAGCCTCGCGTAAAACCGGCCCCGGCATCAAAAGGATACCCCCATGCGTAAGCTTGCGACGAAGACGTTGGCCATAACGTTGCCAGTATCATTGCCCCCACTGGCCCGCGGGCCGGTACTGGCATTGGCACTGGCTTTGCCGCTGTCCCTGGCGCTGGGGGGCTGTTCCTCGTCCGGCCCCGCTCCGACCGAATCACATGGCATGAGCTATGACGATGAAGCCGCCGAGGCCGCCAGCAGCCAAAGCACAGCACTGGATAAATTTTCACCGGTGCAGACCTTGTTGCGTTTTGATGCCAATCACGACGGTAAAATCACCCGCGCCGAGCTGGAAAACGGCCTGAAAGCGGAATACGCGGCGGCCGATACCAACCATGATGGTGTTCTGGAGCTGGAGGAGTACCGCGCCGTCAACGATCAGCGCTGGAAGCAGTTTGGCGCGGCGGCAACCCCGCTGGCGGACTGGAATGGCGATGGGGTGGTGGATTTTTCCGAATTTTCCGGTGGCCCGCGCACGCTGTTTGAACAGATTGATGCCAATGCCGATGGCATCCTGACGCCGCAGGAACTGAACCCGCGCCTGAAGGCCGCCAAGAAGGGTGCCAAGGGTAAGGGTGATGCGGGGCCTGCTCCGGGCGGTAACGGCCCACAAGGTGGCCCGCAAGGTGGCGGTGGCCCCGGTGGCGAGGGGTAGTGACGACACGCATGGTGTGGTCAAAGATCCGGCCGCGGCTGCAATTGCGCCGGTGCGATGTAGTCGGTTGATTTGCAGTATTTTTCCATAGTTGGCTGAACTGTTTGAAAAATCGCATCAGATTATCGGAACCACGCTTGACTTATTTTCGTTAAGGCCCTACATCGCGGCCCTCGCCGCTTCCTAAACGTGGTTGGCGAGACGTCCGCGGGGGCGTAGCTCAGTTGGTTAGAGTGACGGCCTGTCACGCCGTAGGTCGCGGGTTCGAGCCCCGTCGCTCCCGCCATTCTTTCTCCAGAATTGTTTCTGGATGACAAGATTGGACTTGAAAGCAGGAAAGTCAGACATGACCCCATGTCTGGCTTTTATGCTATTTGTACGTGAATATTTTACCTTCTTACCGCAACATCATCGCCACACTGCATTTCGCAATGAAATGTAGCTGGTGGAATGCGTATTTTTTTGTTTGACCGCAGCGTTAACTGATCTAAACCCATTCTAAACTATAACGCTTCGGCTCGGCCTCAAATACGGTTAAACCTGAGCAAAAGTTGCTTCGCTGGCAGGGTGCTAGCTGGTTAATGGAGCTTGAAGACCCATGGAACGGATGCTGCTGGAATATCTGCCGGTTCTTCTGTTCGTTGCTATTGCCGCCGTCATGGCGCTCGGGCTGATCGTAACGCCTTACCTGATCGCCCCGCAAAAGCCCGATCCCGATAAATTGTCGGCTTACGAGTGCGGTTTCGATTCGTTTGGCGATTCGCGCATGAAGTTCGACATCCGATTCTATCTCGTCACCATCCTGTTCATCCTGTTCGATCTGGAAGCGGCCTTTTTGTACCCGTGGGCGGTCAGTCTGGGGCATATCGGTCTGTTCGGCTTCTGGTCGATGGTGGTGTTCCTGGGCGTGCTGACAGTCGGCTTCATTTACGAGTGGAAAAAAGGAGCCCTGGAATGGGAGTGATTCCCGCAAGATCCACCTCTGCCACCGGTTTGCCGCGTGCGGTGGCCCCGGATGATCCCTATTTCAAGGCGGTTCAGGCCGAGCTGGCGGAAAAGGGCTTTCTGGTCGCCAATATTGATGCGCTGATCGAATGGGCCCGCACCGGTTCGCTGATGTGGATGACCTTTGGTCTGGCCTGCTGCGCGGTCGAAATGATGCAGGCGTCGATGCCGCGTTACGATCTGGAGCGATTCGGCTTTGCCCCGCGTGGTTCGCCCCGTCAGTCCGATGCGATGATCGTCGCCGGTACGCTGTGCAACAAAATGGCCCCCGCTTTGCGCCGGGTCTATGACCAGATGCCCGAGCCGCGTTATGTCATCTCGATGGGCTCCTGCGCCAACAGTGGTGGCTACTACTCCTACTCCTATTCGGTGGTCCGTGGCTGTGACCGCATCGTGCCGGTGGACGTCTATGTGCCGGGCTGCCCGCCCACTGCGGAAGGGCTGGTCTATGCCGTGATGATGTTGCAGCGGAAAATCCGTCGTACGGGGACGATCGAACGATGAGCGCGGATCTCCATCAGAGCCTGGCCGACCATATCGGCGCCGCATTGCCCGGCGCGGTGCTGAACAGCACCATCGCCTATGACGAGCTGACGGTGGAAACCGATGCAGACCATATCATCGGGCTGCTGACCTATTTGCGTGATGGTGAGGGGTTTGCCCTGCTGCTCGATATCTGTGGGGTGGACTGGCCGGCGCGCGCAAAGCGCTTCGATGTCGTCTATCACCTCTTGTCGCTCCGCTTAAACCGCCGTATCCGCGTTAAGCTTAAAAGCGGCGAGGGGGAAGATGTGCCCAGCGCCACCGGTGTGTTTCTGACCGCCGGCTGGTTCGAGCGCGAAGCCTTCGACATGTATGGCATCGGTTTTTCCGGTAACGCCGATCTTCGGCGCATTCTGACCGACTATGGTTTCGAGGGGCACCCCTTGCGCAAGGATTTCCCGCTCACCGGTTTCGTCGAGACCCGTTACGACGACGAAGCCAAGGCGGTGGTGTATCGCCCGGTGCAGCTGGTCCAGGAATATCGCAACTTTGACTTTTCCAGCCCATGGGAAGGGGCTGGTCCGGTCAAAGGCGAATAACGTCAAAAGCGAACAAAGCGGCAAATCGGCATGGCTGAGACGGAAAGTAATATCACACTCAATTTTGGGCCCCAGCATCCTTCGGCCCATGGTGTGCTGCGCCTGATCCTTGAACTGGATGGCGAAGTGGTGGCGCGTGCTGATCCGCATATCGGGTTTCTGCATCGCGGTACCGAGAAGCTGATCGAGTATAAGACCTATCTGCAGGGCTTACCCTATTTCGACCGGCTCGACTACACCGCGCCGATGAATCAGGAACATGCCTTCTGTCTGGCGGCGGAAAAGCTGCTGGGCCTGAAGGTGCCGCCGCGGGCGCAATATATCCGTGTGCTGTTTTCCGAAATCGGCCGTCTGTTATCGCACCTGCTTAACGTTACCACACAGGCGATGGATGTCGGCGCACTGACCCCGCCGCTGCTGGGGTTTGAAGAGCGCGAAAAGCTGATGGGCTTTTACGAGCGGGTTTCGGGCGCACGTATGCATGCGGCCTATTTCCGTTTCGGTGGCGTGCATCAGGATATGCCCGATGGGCTTGCCGAAGACATTTATGCCTTCTGCGAACAGTTCCCCGCCCGTCTCGACGAAATTGAAGAGCTGCTCACCGACAATCGCATCTTCAAGCAGCGTAACGTCGATATCGGCGTGGTCACGCGTGAGATTGCCGAAACCTGGGGCTTTACCGGCGTGCTCTTGCGTTCTGCCGGGGTGGCGTGGGATTTGCGCCGCAATCAGCCCTACGAATGTTACAATGATCTCGACTTCAAGATCCCGGTGGGCAAGAACGGCGACTGCTACGACCGTTATGTCATGCGCATGGAAGAAATGCGCCAGTCCGCCCTGATCATGAAGCAGTGCATCGAAAAGATGCCCAAGGGGCCGGTGCATGCCGACGACCGCAAGGTGGTGCCGCCGACCCGGGCCGAGATGAAAACCTCGATGGAAGCGCTGATCCACCACTTCAAGCTGTTCACCGAAGGTTTTAGTGTGCCTGCGGGCGAGGTTTATACCGCGGTGGAAGCGCCCAAGGGTGAGTTTGGCGTCTATCTGGTGTCGGATGGCTCGAATAAACCCTATCGCTGTAAGATCCGCGCCCCGGGCTTTGCCCATCTGCAGGCGCTGGATGCCTTAAGCAAAGGCCATATGCTGGCAGACGTGTCTGCCATCGTCGGCTCGCTTGATCTTGTTTTCGGGGAGGTGGACCGTTGAGCGCGCGCCGTCTGTATCACGATCAACCCGCCAGTTTCGCCTATACGGCCGAAAATCAGGCGCGTGTCGAAAAAGAAATCGCCAAATATCCGGCAGGTCGTCAGGCTTCGGCAGTGATCGCCGCCCTGTGGATCGGGCAGGAGCAGGAAGGCTGGGTCACCCAGCCGATGATCGATGTGGTCGCCAGCCTGCTCAGCATGGCACCGATCCGTGTGCTGGAAGTGGCCAGCTTCTACACCATGTTCCGCCTTGCTCCGGCAGGCACCCATGTCGTGCAGGTCTGCACCTGCGTGCCGTGCTGCCTCAACGGTTCGGACGACATCGTCAAGGTGTGCAAGACGCATATTGCCGAAAAACCCAACACGGTTTCTGCCGATGGCAAGCTGTCCTGGGAAGAGGTCGAGTGTCTGGGGGCCTGTGTGAATGCGCCGGTGGTGCAGATCGGCTCCGACAATTACGAGGATCTCACCGCCGATCAGGCTGCCGAGATTATCGAGGCCCTGCGCCGTGGTGAGACCCCGAAGACCGGCCCGCAAAATGGCCGCCATGCGTCCGAACCGCAGAAGGATGCTGTCTGATGCTGGCAGATAAAGACCGTATCTTTAAGAACCTGTATGGTTTCGATGATCCGGGCCTTGCCGGTGCGCGGCGGCGCGGTATCTGGGATGGCACCAAGGCGCTGCTCGATCGCGGCCCGGATGCGATCATCGACGAGATCAAGAAATCGGATTTGCGTGGCCGTGGTGGCGCGGGCTTCTCGACCGGCATGAAATGGTCGTTCATGCCCAAGACGGTCGGGGCCAAGCCGCATTATCTGGTCATCAATGCCGATGAATCCGAACCGGGTACCTGTAAAGACCGCGATATCTTACGCCATGATCCGCATATCCTGATCGAAGGCGCGCTGGTTGCCTCGTTTGCCATGCATGCCCATACCGCCTTCATCTATGTGCGGGGCGAGTTTATTCGCGAACGCGAAGCGTTGCAGCGTGCGGTCGATGAAGCCTATGCCGCCAAGCTGATCGGCAAGAACAATATTCACGGCTGGGATTTCGATCTGGTCGTCCACCACGGTGCGGGCGCTTATGTTTGCGGTGAAGAAACCGCCCAGCTTGAAAGCATCGAGGGCCGTAAAGGTCAGCCGCGTATGAAGCCGCCATTCCCGGCCGGGTCCGGCCTTTATGGTTGCCCGACCACAGTGAACAATGTCGAAAGCATTGCGGTGGCTCCGACGATCTTACGCCGTGGCGCGGCGTGGTTTGCCGGTTTCGGGCGGCCGCGCAACACCGGCACCAAGATTTTCTCAATCTCCGGTCACGTCAACAAGCCGTGCAATGTCGAAGAAGCCCTTGGCATCGGTTTGCGTGAGCTGATCGAGACCTATGCCGGAGGTGTGCGCGGTGGTTGGGATAATCTTCTGGCGGTGATCCCTGGTGGGGCGTCGACGCCGATCCTGCCCAAGGAAATCTGCGATACCGTGACGATGGATTTCGACGCTTTACGCGATGTGCAAAGCGGGCTGGGCACGGCAGCGGTGATCGTGCTCGATAAATCGGCTGATGTGGTCCGGACCATCGCAAGGCTGGCCCATTTCTATGCCCACGAAAGCTGTGGTCAGTGCACGCCGTGCCGCGAGGGCACCAGCTGGATTGAAAAGCTGATGAACCGCATGGTCGTCGGTGATGCCAAAGTCGAAGAGATCGACCTGCTCTATCAGGTCACCAAACAGATGGAAGGGCGCACGATCTGCGCGTTGGCCGATGGTGCCGCGTGGCCGATCCAGGGGCTGATCCGTCATTTCCGTCCCGAGATGGAAAGGCGTATTGCCGCCTTCCATGCGTCTCAGCGGACGGCGGTAGGAGCGTAATGATGAAGTCTGGGCATATGCCGGTATGGGTTTGGGCGGGAATGCTGGCGGGATGTCTGGCAGGTGGTTCTGCTGTGGCAGCTGATGCGGTCAAGGTGCCGGTTCCGGTGCCATCGCCAGCCGACAGTGCGTCGATCGCCGCGGTACGTCCCAAAACCGAAGATGTCGGCGTTAAAACGCCGCCGCCGGGGGAATATCTGCATAGCTGGACCTATACCGATTATGCCGCGCGTGTGACCCAGTTTGCCGGTCTGCCGGTGATGAATGGTGGTGTGGCGTTCGTGGGTGACAGCCTGACCGATTTCGGCCGCTGGTCTGACGCCTGGCCCAATCTGACCATTCGCAATTTCGGCATCGTCGGCGACACCACGCTGGGGCTGGAATATCGCCTAAATCAGGTAATCAAAGCCAGGCCGGATCGCATTTTCGTGCTGATCGGCACCAACGATATCGAATATGGCCGGCCGATCCCTGAGATCGCCGCCAATATCGACCACATCATTGCCCGGCTGCAGCTTGAGCTGCCGCGCAGCAAGATCTTTCTGCAAAGCGTGTTGCCGCGTCAGCCGCAGTTTGACGAGCCGGTGCGTGCGGTCAACAAGCTGATCCGGAAGGTGGCCGAGACGCGTAAGGTTACCTTTGTCGACCTCTATCCGCATTTCGTCGCCGAAGGTGGCCGGCTTGATCCGTCGGTAACGCTGGATGATACCCATCTGGCTGGCAAGGGCTATGCCCGCTGGCGCGCACTGATCCAGGATTATGTCTACACCCCGGCTGGTCAGAAGGCCGAGGTTCGTCTGCCCCATCGCAACCGGCCGACGCTCAACAAGAAGGTCCGCTCATGACGCGCACGCTGATCATCGACGGCAAAACCATCGAAGCAGATGATGGGATCACGCTCCTTTCCGCTTGTGAGCAGGCGGGGGCGGAAATTCCGCGCTTTTGCTATCACGAGCGGTTGTCGGTGGCCGGCAATTGCCGCATGTGTCTGGTCGAGTGGGTGGGGGCGCCCAAGCTGGTGGCGTCCTGCTCGCTGCAGGTGAAAGATATTTTCCCCAACCGCGATGGTACCCCGGCCAAGATTGAAACCGTATCGCCTAAGGTGCGCGAAGCCCGCGCCGGTGTGATGGAGCTGTTGCTGATCAACCATCCGCTCGACTGCCCGATCTGCGATCAGGGCGGCGAATGCGATCTGCAGGATCAGGCGTTCCATTACGGTGGCAGTGATTTTGATCGCTTCCACGAAGACAAGCGCGCGGTAAAGCCGAAGAATATGGGTCCGCTGATTGGTACGGCGATGACCCGCTGCATTCAGTGTACCCGCTGTGTGCGTTTTGCCACCGAAGTGGCGGGTGTGCCCGAGCTGGGGGCCACGGGCCGCGGCACCAATATGGAAATCACCACCTATCTCGACAAGGCGTTTTCTTCGGAGCTGTCGGGGAACATCATTGATCTGTGCCCGGTCGGTGCGCTGACCAGCCGGCCTTACGCTTTCCGCGCCCGGCCATGGGAGTTGAGCCATACCGAATCCATCGATGTGATGGACGCGCAAGGGGCCGCCATCAGCATTGATACGCGTGGCGATCAGGTGCTGCGCATCCTGCCCCGCGTCAACGAAGCGGTGAACGAGCAATGGATCGGCGATAAGACCCGTTTTATTGCCGATGGTTTGATGAGCCGGCGTATCGACAAGCCCTATATCCGCGAAGATGGCAAATTAAAGCCGGTGAGCTGGGGCCAGGCGATTGCTGCCGTGGCGGCGCGCATGGGGGCCACCGCCCCGGAACGCATGGCCGCGATTGTCGGTGATCTGGCCGGGGCCGAGGAAATTAAGGCGCTGAAAGATCTGATGGACAGTCTGGGCGTGCCCAATATCGATTGCCGTCAGGATGGCGTCAAACTGGCCGGTGCCCGCCCGTCTTATCTGTTCAACACCACCATCGCAGCGGTGGAACAGGCCGATGCGCTTGTGCTGATCGGCAGCGATCCGCGGGTGGAAGCCCCGGTGCTCAATGCCCGCCTGCGCAAAGCCTGGCTTTACGGTAATCTGAAGGTGGCCCGTCTGGGTGCCCCCGTCGCCGCCACCTATCCGGTGGAGGAATTGGGCGACAGCGTGGAAATTCTGGCCCAGCTGGCATCGGGCGAACATCCGTTCACGGAAGTTCTCCGTGCCGCGCAGAAACCGATGCTGATTCTGGGGGCCGGGGCGCTGGCCCGCCATGATGGCGATGTTATTTTACGGCTGGCCGCCAAGCTGGCGATGACCACCGGCATGATTGGTGTCGACTGGAACGGCTTCAACGTGCTGCACACCGCCGCCTCGCGCGTGGCGGGGCTCGATCTTGGCTTTGTGCCGGGCGAAGGCGGGCGTGATGTCGCCGGTATCGTCGATGGCGCGCAGACCGGTGCGATTGATGTGATCTTCTCGCTCGGGGCGGACGAATATCCGGTGGACCGTCTGGGCCGCGCCTTTGTGATTTATCTTGGCAGCCATGGCGATGCCGGGGCGCGTTTTGCCGATGTGGTGCTGCCCGGTGCGGCCTACAGCGAAAAAGACGGCCTCTACGCCAATTTTGAAGGCCGGGTGCAGGAAACCCATCGTGCGACCTTCCCGCCGGGCGAGGCCAGGGAAGACTGGCTGATTATCCGCGAGCTGGCGGCGGCGCTGGGCCGCCCGCTGCCCTATACTGACAAGGCGGGCTTGCGCGCCGCCATTGCGGCGGTTGCCCCGCAGTTTGCCGCCATCGGCAGCTTGCCGGAACTGCCCCATGCCGATCCGGTGTTGTGGGAAAATATCGGTGCCGAAGGGCTGCTCGATCCGCTTGAGCCGGTGGGCACCACTATCCGCGATTATTACCTGACCAACCCGATCGCGCGGGCCAGTAAAACCATGGCCGAATGCAGCAAGCAGTTCGTCACCGGCGCGGCGCAAAGCGGCAATACAGAAGAGGCGGGGGCTTAAATAGCATGGCGCTGATCGGCTTCTATACCTGGCTCTGTCGCACGCTGCTTGGCTTTGATCTGCCTTATGGCTGGGCCTGGACCTTAAGTCAGGCCACCATGGTGGTGGTGCTGTTTGTGGTTCTGCTGGTGATGCTGGCGTTTTTGCTGCTGTTCGACCGCAAGGTGTGGGCGGCGGTGCAGATGCGCAAAGGCCCCAACGTGGTTGGCCCCTTCGGGCTGTTGCAGTCGTTTGCCGACTTCTTCAAGTTCATGTTTAAAG
>JBAVPS010000025.1:0-2440 GCA_049693315.1 Rhizomicrobium sp.
ATTCTGTACAGGGCAGCAACCGCCGCGCGAAGCATAAATGCCCCGGCAGTATTAACCAATGACGCTGACAACAAGAGCATATCCGCCGCACAGCGGCAAGGTCGCAATTCTTAACTTATTGGTGGAATTACGAAATATATCGACGATCCTTGCAGATCGCCCGATGGAGAAATCGCCGCTCCGCCGGACAAATGTCCTACAAAATGGCGGCAATCTGCAATCCATACGATTGGGAGGATGGTGCCGGCTACAGGATTCGAACCCGTGGCCACCTGATTACAAATCAGGTGCTCTACCTGCTGAGCTAAGCCGGCCTCGAACGCACACTTACGATGTTGTTGTCCAGGACGCAACCCGGCACGCGCACCCCTTATAACTGCCGATCCGACAGCCCGGCACCTTCAAATTCCGGTGCCATTTCAGTTGCGCTCGATGGCGGTGGATTCGCGTTGCCCGCCCCAACCGCAGCCAGAGCCTTATGTACAATCGCATCCCAGTTTTGCGGAAAGCCGCCCCATTGTTCAGGACAGGTCGCACAGGGGCGTTTTTTGGGCCCATTAGCCATCGTGTCGCGCCGCCAGGCGGAAAATTTTTCGCTGCAATAGATATCGAAGATCGAAGTACCCTGCACGTTGCCTACAACGTAAGGTGCAACCTCTGGTGACGATCCGATAGTGGCGCAGCAGGGCAGCACATCGCCCTTATAATTGATGATGAAATTATCCATCGCTTGCAGACAGGCCGCCGTGCGCGCCGCCATTTTGCGGCCAACACCTTTCAGCACTTCGCCACGGTTATTACCCTCGGTCATGTAATTGGCCTGGCTGTAGCGCACGCACATTGACGAACCGCTAAGGCGAAATTCAATTTCCTTATCGGCGGTAAAATTGGTCAGAACGGGGTGGAGGCCAAGCTCTCTCGACTTATCAAGCGTGCGCTTGAGAATATCGCGCTCGTCATACAGTTTGTCTTTTGACAGATGAATCGCCACCTTGAGCTCGTTGACACCACATTCTTCCATCACCGTGAAGGCGGCTTTGGTGAGATAGTCGCCATTGGTGAAAATCAGAATATAGCAGCGCGGCAGCCTGGCCCGGATCGCCTTCAACCGGGCGACAAAGTCCTCCAGATGCATCAGCGGCTCGTTCAAGCCAACCAGCGAGATGCGGCGGCTATAGTCGATCGAGGCCAGATCATCGAGGATGCGCTCATAGGCTGGCCAGTCAAAAAAGACGTTATCCTTGCGCCGGTCATAGATGCTGTTGGGGCAGTAGCTGCAGTTGCGGTTACATTGCGACGAGGTTTCGATGTTGATGAAGCCAACACCGCTTTTAAACGCCACCCGCTTT
This sequence comes from Rhizomicrobium sp., assembly GCA_049693315.1. Lineage (GTDB taxonomy): Bacteria > Pseudomonadota > Alphaproteobacteria > Micropepsales > Micropepsaceae > Rhizomicrobium. Next base: position 1,350 of record JBAVPS010000025.1, read on the forward strand.
TGATGGTCAGTCAGATCACTGGTCAGATGCAGCGTGCTGAACATCTGATCGCCCCGCATCACAGCCAGGGGTTGATGTGCTCCCATTCCCTGCGTTGCCGGATCAAGACGAGAGTACCCCTCTACCACCGACTGGATCTGGGGCAAATCGACCGAAATGCCGTTGGCGACCAGAATCTGGCACACGCGATACGCTTCCGCCGTCCAACCATTTTTATGTAAGACCGCCGCGTAATTCAGCACAGCCGCAATTTCGTCATTGTCCGCAACGCCAGCCACTATACGTCCTCTCAAAGATGGGGAACCGACCACCCAGATTACCCGTAAAGCTAGCGCCGGGATGATAATGAAGTGTTAAGGTTATTGACTGGCTAGAAAACACTGCAAATGGGTTGGATGCGCAGGCGCGCCCCTGTACATTGCCGGCTTCATTGTAAGCCTCTTATACGGACAGTCGGACAAATGACACGGTATCTCATCACCAGCGCCCTCCCTTACATCAATGGTGTCAAACACTTAGGCAATCTGGTGGGGTCGATGCTACCGGCTGACGTCTATGCCCGCTACCGCCGCGCCAAGGGCGACGAGGCCCTGTTCATCTGCGCCACCGACGAACACGGCACCCCGGCCGAGCTGGCCGCGCTGGCCGCCGGGCAGAATGTCGCCACCTATTGCACCGAACAACATGACATTCAGGCACGCCTTGGCGACGGCTTTGCCATGTCGTGGGACATTTTCGGCCGCTCGTCGAGCGCGCAAAACCGCGAACTGACCCAGCATTTTGCCAAGGTATTATGGGACAAGGGCTTTTTGGAGGTGCGGACCACCCGTCAGGTCTATTCCCACGCCGAAAAGCGCTTTTTGCCCGACCGCTATGTCATTGGCACCTGCCCGCATTGCGGCTATGACCGCGCCCGTGGCGATCAGTGCGAAAACTGCACCCGCGTACTCGACCCGACCGACCTGATCGCCCCGCGTTCAGCGGTATCGAATTCGTCCGAAATTGAGATTCGCGATTCTGCTCATCTGTTCCTCAAGCAGTCGCAGTTCGTTGACCAGCTGCGCAGCTGGATCGACAGCCACGAGCAGGAC
>JBAVPS010000026.1:0-2605 GCA_049693315.1 Rhizomicrobium sp.
GGTATCAGCGGCGTAAGCGGACCCGGCAATCGCAAGTACGCTGAAACCAAAAGCACAGTTCAGAAGCGCACTGCGAATGCGTGAATGAGTAGGCATATTTGCCTCTCCCTAATCTTATATATTGTGAGGTTTCGTTATCCCCCACGCCCGCGGGTTACCGGCGGACGTGGGGAACAAACGGGCAGAGCGGCATCGCCCATGCGTAGGTAACAACGCTCTGCACGGTCTTTTTTTCCGGATACCCCACCGAGAGTGACAGAACACTTTAGGGGGCATCCCGACTGGCTTACTTCGCGATCGGCGTGCTGAGCGGCGAGGTTGCGCCATCCACCGTGGTGATCGTCGAAGTGAAGTTGGCCGCCCGGGCCGCCTGCGCCGCATCAACGTGATAGGTGAACGAACCGGTCCCCTTGGCATTCACAGGCACTTCGACCGAACCCAGATAAATCTCGGATTCATTAGAAGCTGCGTTGGAATTGGCGAACAGCTCGACATGGGTCAGCGTGTTGGCTTCAGCGTTGACGGTGCCATGAATGTCAAGACCAGCAGCAACCGCTTTCACCGCTTCCAGCTTCGGCGCAGACTGATCGTGGTTCGGCATCGGCTCGCAATTGGGGATGTTCTTGCCCGCTTCGCAGATGGTTTCCAGCGTGCTCGGATCATTGCTGATGCCGCCGCCGCGATTGCCGACATAGATGACATGTTCCAGACCCGGAACGCCAAAGACAATGGCACCTTCCTGACCCGGGACGCAGGCACCACCAGCGAAGCAACGCTTGATGTCCTTGCCGTTGTCATACATCACGTTGGCCGAAATGCGGTTGACCGCCGGGCCGGTGACACGATTGCGCCCGAAGGTGCCATTGGGGCCGGGGGCCGCCTGCGGGCGAACCGAGACCGCAATGCGGTTATCGTGCATGATGTTGCCATCAACGATGTTACCGGTGCCGCTCAGCGTGACGCCAGACGACAGATGGTCGAACTCGTTAGCCGCGATGTAGTTGCGGTTACCCCAGTTCAGCTGCACACCGTCAGACTGCATCGAGAAATGGTTGCGGACGATGCTGTTGTCGTTGCCCCAGAGGATTTCAAGCCCCTGCGACGGTTCCTGAATCGTGCCGTCATTAGAGATGACATTGTCGGCAAGCAGGTTAAAGGCGGCACCGCGCGTCATCTCCATACCATCGGCATTGTTGAAGATGTAGTTGCGCAGGATCTTGTTGTTGTTGGTCGTGGTGGCGGTGGAATTACCCTTACCATCGTCGCCCGTCATCATAATGCCGGCACCACCATGGTTGCCAATGATGCGGTTATCGCGAATGACGTTAAGGCTGGCACGATTAATCAGCACACCAATGCAGAAATTGCGGATTTCGACGCCGCTGATTTCAACACCGTTGGTGTCCTGAATAATGATGCCAGGCTTCGTCGTGGTACGGACATTGGCGCCAAACTGGCCGGGAACTGCACCGGGGCAGTCTTCAGCACGCGGCCCGATATAGCCCGAACCGTCAACGGCGACGAAGCTGCCATTCACATCATGCTTGGGGAAATTGATCTTTACGGGGCCCATGACATGCGGCAACTCGGACTTGATGATGATCGCATAGGGCGCCTTGCCTACGGCATCAATATCAATCTGGTTATGGCCGGGGTTCTTGTTGTTCTGCTCGATCGCCCAGCGCAAGGTCCCCTTGCTGCCATCATCACTGTATTTGGTGACTTTCAGCACATTGGACTCAGGGTTGGCCAACGCATACTGGCCGCCAAATGCAAGCGAGATCGCGAGCACGGCGAAGGTACTTTTCAATATGCTCATTACTTCCTCCGACAGGCCGTTCCGCCAGGCATCACCCGACAAACGGCAAAAGTCACCAAAGGTGACACCACCGCAACCTTCCAATATCCGTCCACGGACGACCATCTGCAAAAAGCCCAAAACACATAAGCTTTCAAAGACGTAATGAACGAAGAAGAATGTAAACACTTCACACCACAAGCTTAAACGTGGTTACGCGTCTACATTAGGAACAGCTGCGTTAAATCTTGATATACTCTCCGCTACACTTCGGAAGTGACGGCTCAGATGGCCCCACCCCGACAATTGCTTTTATGAGTAACTAGGTAGCTGCGGCACATATCAAAAATACCAATTGGATATCCCAGCCATACCTGAACGATATTATGGATATAACGTGGCCCGATTTTGCTCATCGGAACGGCACGCGAAAAAACAACCTATGGAAAATAAACCGCAACACTCCCGCACCACAAAACGCATATCTGGCGGCAGAGGGGCCTATCTACGGCAGGCAGTTCGGCACTGGCGGCAAAGCGCATCAGGCGGATGGCGTGATAAACGCATGTTACAGACATGAAGGGCGGTACGCCACACCAGGCACGCAAGCCATTATAATTATTGCACAATACAGACAGAGCAACGGTGCAGAGCCATCCGGAGCGCCCACCCCGGCCCGGCAAACCGAAGGCAGATTCGTGTTACACGGTCAGCGGATTACGCCCCCAATCGCCCAACCCTGCCGATACCTAAAAAACTCCGCCCAGGGATCAACCGAGCATAAAGATGGGAATAATTCTTTTAAAA
>JBAVPS010000027.1:0-17417 GCA_049693315.1 Rhizomicrobium sp.
GTGTGGGCCATGGTGCGGATATAGGTCGTCGCGGTCAGCTCGCGCGAGAAGCCGTGGGTGCGTAATTCATAAATGCCAACCACGGCATCCGGGCTGCCATAGGACGAGCCGTAGGCCACCCCGAGCCGCCCGGATTGCACAACCGGGTCACCCACAAGCCCGGCATCGGCCAGCGCCTTTTCGCTGGCGTAAACGGCCAGTTGCGATACCCGGCCCATCGCCCGCAGCATTTTGCGTGGATAGCGGTTTTCCGCGTGGAAGCCATCAATCGGTGCCGCCAGACGGGTGCGCACGCTGGTGAATTTATCCCAATCCGTCATGCGGCGGATGGCGGTTTTGCCTGCCGCCAGATTGGCCCGGATGGTGGGCCAATCTTCGCCAAGGGCCGTAATGCCGCCCATGCCGGTAACCACAACGCGTCTCACTTAAGCCATACCCCCGTTTACCGAAATTGCCTGCCGGGTGATGTAACCCGCTTCGTCCGAGCACAAAAAGGCCACCAGCGCGGCGACGTCTTCGGGTTTTCCCATCCGGCGCATCGGCACAATATGGCTAAGATCGCCCGCAGTGATATCTGTCGTCATCTGGGTTTCAATAATGCCGGGCACCACGCTGTTGACCGTGATGGCGCGTTTGGCCATTTCCACCGCTAAGGCCTTGACTGCGCCGATGATGCCCGCTTTGGCCGCACTGTAATTGACCTGACCGCGATTGCCGATAAGACCGGAAACCGATGACAGCGCCACAATGCGCCCGCCTTTGCGGGCCGAAACCATCGGCATCACCAGCGGTTTCAAAACATTGTAGAAGCCATCCAGATCGGTTGTCAGTACGATATCCCAGTCATCATCTTCCAGTGCGGGAAACGGATTGTCGCGCGCAACCCCGGCGTTCAGCACCACGCCGTAATAGGCACCATACTGTGCCAGCTCGCCTTCCAGTGCGGCGCGGCAGGCGGTGCGGTCGGCAATGTCAAAGCCGATGGTGCGGCCATCAGATCCGGCAGCGCGCACGGCACACAGGGTTTCTTCGGCCCCGGCCGCATCGCTGCCATAATGGACGGCAATTCGAAACCCGTCTTTGGCCAGCCTTATTGCGATGGCGCGGCCAATGCCTTTGCTGGCACCGGTGACCAGTATGGTTCTGTCCGTCATGGTTCTCCCCCCGAGGATTCGTCTGGTTGCTCAGGCGGCTGATACACATTGAGCCGCGCCGTTACGATGGTGCGCCCGGCGCTGCAAATCCGGCAATCAAATACCCCCATCGGATCATCGTGCATAATTTCGGTTACCTCGACGCGAAGATCTGTGCCCGGTGCAAACCAGCCCTCTTCACTATGAAAATCACGTGTTCCCAAAAGATAACCGATCCGTACCGGCAGATTCTGGCTGCGCGCGCGTAAGCCCGCAAACAGGCCGCAGGTCTGCGCCATATATTCCAGACCGACATAGGCTGGCACCCCCTTGCCGGGTTCGAAAAAACGGCTTTGTGCCGTGATGCCAAGCGCGGCGGTACAGCCGGTATCACTGAAGCCGACAATATCCCCGATCAGGATCATCGGCGGAGCGTGGGGCAGCAATTCTGCAACCGTGTAGGGACAATCAGTCATGGCGGGCCAGCCCCAGAACCACTGCGGCATTGCTGCCGCCAAAGCCAAAGGAATTGCTCAGCATGGCGAGCGGTGTATTTTGCGGCAGGCGCATATTCGCGGTGACATAACGTAACGCGGGCAGGCTTGAATCCCATTGGCCATCCCAGCGATGCACGGGCAGGCGGCGCATTGGGTTATAGGCCGGATGCAGTGTCAGCCACAGGAACCCGGCCTCGCACCCGCCGGTGGCACCCAGCATATGGCCGGTCAGCCCCTTTGTGGAACTGCACGGCACCTGATCGCCAAACACCTGTGATACCGCTGCCGCCTCCATCGCGTCATTGAGCCGGGTGCCAGTGCCATGCAGATTGACATAGGCAATGTCAGCTGGCGTCAGTGCGGCCTGATCCAGCGCCTGATGCATGGCGGCGGCGGCCCATTGGCCACTGGGTTCGGGGGCGGTCATATGATGGGCGTCAGATGTTTCACCGGCACCCAAAAGTTCGATATCGGATTCTTCCCGCCCGATCAGAAAGGCCGATGCGCCCTCACCGATATTGATGCCATCGCGGTTGCGGCTGAACGGATTGCAGCGATCGTCCGCGAGCAGCTCCAGCGCAGCAAAACCGTTTATGGTCATGCGGCACAGCGTATCGGCACCGCCGACGATAACCGCATCGGCAAGCCCGGCCCGCATCAGCCGCCGGGCCGAGGCAAAGACCTTGGCGCTCGACGAACAGGCGGTGGCGATGGTGTAAGCCGGACCGTCAATATCGAACCGCCGTGTGGCCAGCGCGGTCAGCGCGGTCAGTTCCTGCTGGTGGTAATGAAAACCGTCCGGCCACGCCCCCGTTTTGACCAAACATTCCAGCGCATCCTCGCCCGCCGCAATACCCGATGTGCTGGAGCCCAGCACCACCGCAATGCGGTCACGGCCATAACGGGTGCGGGCGGCTTTAACCGCGGGGGCGATTTCCTCCAGCGCCAGCAGCATCAGCCGGTTGTTTCGGGATTCAATATCCTGAAGTGCGGCGGGCAGGGGCGGCAGGGCGCCGCTGACCGCGCCCACGCGAACCGTGCGGCCGGAAATCAGTGTCCGGCTGTGGGTAAGGCCATCCGTCGTTTCGGCAAACAGTGCCGCGGCAACGGCGGCTTTGCCTGTGCCAATTGGCGTGGCGAGCCCGCAATCCTGTAGGTAAAGGCGCATGTGCAGATGTTCCGCTTACGGCTCCAGCGCCGCCGATTCAATGGACAGGGTATAATGCCACAACGGGTCATGATAGGTTGTTTTGCCGAACCAGACGTCGCCCGCTTGCGGCGCATAGTCCACGTTTGCAATGTCTTTGCCACCGATTGCGATGCTGCGGCTGGTCGGGGTGGTGGTGATGGTCGCATCCGGCATGGCCTTGGTCAGCGCATCCTGCGGCCAATAGATCATCACCAGATCAGCCAGCATATTCTGTGGGCGCAATTGTTTGGGCACCCAGGGGGCGGTTTCATAGCTGACGCCGCTGCTGGTCCACTGCACCGTAACGGCGCGCCGCCCCAGACCATCGCTGCATACCATGGTGAAATGGTCGGGCCCGGCATCAATGCGGCCTTCAATGGCGATGCTCTGGCTGCCATAGCTGGCCACCACGCTTTGCACCACCTCGATATGGCGGTTCAGGCTGGTTAAATCGGGCAGCTGCATTTCCACCCCCGGTGCCAGAATGATCGGGGCGCTGAGGGGCATGGTGCTGTGTTCGGCTTCATCCGCTGTGGCCCCAAGGCTGAGGGACCAGAATGCGGCAAGCATAGCGGCGATGGCGGCAAAACGGTGTCTCATACGGCAGGTTTCTTTCCCATGGGGGTAAGCAAAAGCGCCAGTGTTACACCGACCAGCATGGTCAGGCCGAAATTATGCACCGCGTGCACGCTGCTGAAGGCGAGAAACCCGAACGATATGATGGTGGTGCAGGCCGACAGCGTGACGGCGAAGTGCGTCGCAGGTCCGCGCCTTTCGTTGCTCTCGGCAAAGAATACCGCATAGTCCATCGCCATCGACAGAACCAGTACCAGCGCGATGACATCGAAAAAGGTAAAGCTGGCCCCGAACAGGGCACATAAAAAGGGTGTTGCCGCCACGGCGATCAGCGGTGCCAGCAGAACATGCAAGGACCGTTTAAGGCCGTAGCGCGGCATCAGTATCAGCGCCATCACCAGTATCGACAATGCCAGCAACGCCAGCGCCCGTACGCGGTATTTGGCGAACAGTGCGGAATAGTCATTGCCCGGATCGATCAGCTTGACGCCCGCGATACCGCGGGCGGCGTTCGCCAGTGCGGCGGGGGCTTTGACACCCTGCAGGGTGACGATGTGCACACGCCCCCCGGTATCGGCCTGGGGGCGCAGCACGGTCAGAAAATCCATGCTGCCCGCCAGTTTGTCCACCGTCAGGCCGGGGGCGGTTTCTGCGGGCATAAGCGGCGCGGCGCTGAGGCCCAGCGTTGCCAGCGTGCCCGAAAGGTAAGGTTTGTACAGTCGGTCGCGGATAAGATGGCGGTTTTCGGTCTGGGTTTTGAGCGAAGGCACGTAGCCCGCGACGCTTTGATAGCTGCCCAATTGGCCATAGGCGATAAGGCTGTCGAGCCGCCTGCCCAGCGCTTCTTCCTTTTGCAGCATGTCTTCTTCCCGGTTGTTATAAACAACGAAGAAGCGGCTTTCGTCACGAATGCCGATATGCTGCTGAAGGGCCTTTTGTTCGGCGACCAGCGGCGGCGACAGGTTTTGCATATTGTGTACATCGTCGTCGGCGTGAAAACGCCACAGCCCGATCAGGCAGGCCAGTACAAGCACGAATAGTGCCGCCATCCGCTGCAGCCGACGTGACGGGCTATGCCAGAAATTCCGTATGGCCGCGAGGGGGCGTTGCAATGGCATGGCATGGCGCGATGCTTGCGAACGATCCAGAAAAGGCAGCCACAGCGCCACCGTCAGCCAGGCGGCCACCAGTCCTACCACCGAGAAGACCGCGATCTGGCGCAGGCCGGGAAACGGTGCCAGCAGCAGCAACAGATAACCCGCCGCTGTTGTGATGGCCCCCAGCGTAATGCCGGGCAGTACATTTTCCATGCGGGTGAAAGCATCGCCAGCATCGGGGGCGTAGATCTCGCTGAAATATTGCAGGCTGTAATCGACCGTCACCCCGATCAGGCTGACGCCGAACAGCAGGGCCAGCACATGGATTTGGCCCCAGAACCACAGGCTGAAGGAAAATGCCGTCAGCAATCCCACCGCGATGACCGCCAGACTAAGGATGAGCGGGGTCACGCTGCGAAACGCCGCGATCAGCAGCAGGATGGTCAGCGCGACCGAGAGAAGCCCGATGGCCGATGTTTCGTTCATGGCGGTTGCCGCCCCGGCCTTGGCATAGAATACCGCGCCGGCGCGCAACACGCTGAGGCCCGGCTGTGCCTGCCGCTGTTGCGCTACAGCGGTATCGACCAGGCCGGTGAAGCGTTTTTGCGTGTCGAGACCATAGGGTTCGCCAGCCATCACACCGGAAATCAGCACCCAGTTCTGGCCCCCATCATGAACGCTGAGCAGCCCGTTATCGAGCGTAAGCTGAGATTGCGGCACTGGCAAACTGGTGAGAAAATGCGGCAGCAGTAAAAACGGATCGTTCTTCAACAGGGCCGCACTGGCCATGCCGCCGACGCCATAGACTTGTGCCAGCGCTTGCTCTGTCAGCACCTGCCCCTTGTTCGCCTGTAACAGGCTGCGGTCATTCCTGCTTAAAAGACCGGCGCGATAGGGGTAATAGGCCGTGCCGATCGCTTTAAGCTTTGCACTGTCGAGCCCGCCGGTTGCAGCATGAAACTGCCCGGATTTTTCCAGCGTTGCAGTCAGGGCTGTGGCGGCCCGGCGTGCCTGCGTCCGGTCGAGGTGGCCGACCAGCAGAACCACGCGGCGGGACAGAAAATTGATTGCGGTGTTGCTGGCGCGGGCGGCGGCGGGATCGCTTTGCTCCCGTGGCACCAGCGCCATCAGATCGGCACGAAAGGTGATACCTTCCAGCGCGCGCCAGCCAAGATGGGCCAGTGCAGCCAGAACCAGTACCAGCCAGCACAAAGCCAGTAGCTTTCTCACGGTGTGTCGCGCGGGGGTGGTCATGGTGCTGACAGATGAAAGCTGGCCCGCTCCGCCGCTGTCAGGGTGGTGGTGGCCAGCGTGACACCATCAAAGCTCAGCACATCGCTGTCGCCGTCACTGCGCACCATAGTGACTTCCTCAACAAAACGGCCACCATGGGCGCGAATTTCTTTGAACGGCATCATGGCATCGTTGGCCTTACGCGGGACCAGACGAATGCGCCAGCTTTGCGGGGTACCTTGTTGCGTCAGGGTGAATTTCTGCTGCATGGCAGCGACATCGCCGGTCAGCATACCGGCGATCATATCGTGCAGCTGTGCAATGAAGGGCATTTTACGGGCGGACAGGTTTAAGGTCTCAACCCCGTTATTGCTTTGCACCAGTCCGCTCTCTGTAATCACCGTGGCACTGCGCAAGGGTTTGGTCACCGTCCAGATCAAACCGTATTGCGGGGCGATGGTGAAGCTGCCTTCAGATTTAAGCGGTTTGGCAAAGCCGCTCATATGGCGGGTCTGGATAAAATGCCCGCGTAACACCTCGCCTGCGCGCACTGTTACTGCCGACGCCCCGCTTGGTGCCGGGGCGGCCGCATGGGCGATGCCCCCGATCATGAAGCAGCCGAAAACTGCGGCCAGTATGGTCAGCCTTGTTGTGACAGACATTGCTGCACCTTTTCGATCAGTTGCGGCGGTGACACAAACTGCATCTCGCCAGTGGCGATGGTGACGGCCACCTGTGTGGTGCTCGCCTTGGTCAGCACTTTGCCAGCTTCATCCCGCAGAATATAGTCGATGCGGATGCGGTTTTCATATTCGGCCAGCGTTGCGGTGACGGTGAAACGCTGCAGCAGCCGGAGCGAGGCGACATATTTGATCCGCATATCGACAATAGGCCAGGCCAGACCGGTTTCGGCCATTTCCATATAGTTATAGCCGATCTGCTGAAACAGTGCCGAACGGGCCTGCTCCAGAAAGCGGGCATAATTGCCATGCCAGACCACGGCCATGGGGTCGAGGTCGTAGAACTGTGTCTCAAGCGTGATGGTGGCGGAAATCATGCCTCGCTCCAGAAATCAAAGAAATTGTACCACTGCAACGGCGTTGCTGCCGCCTGTTTTTCCAGCCGGGCGGCATAGCGCGCCACGGTTTCGCGCAACGCATCTTCGCGCGCGCCGCGTGGCAGCACAATGCGATCGGCAAAGTGCTCGATACTGAGCCGATAGCGGCCATCGATCAACGGACAGTGCATCAGATAGACCGGGCATTCAAACAAGGATGCCAGCAGCCAGGGCCCTTCGGGGAATGGGGCATCGGTGCCGAAGAAGGGGGCGGTTATGCTGCGGCCATGGCTTAAGACCGGGATGCGGTCACCTGCGATGACGATAATGCCGCCCGCGTCGAGGCGTTCTTTCAGCGCGATCACCGTCTCCGGCCCGATCTCGGTGACCTGAAACAGATTGCTGGCATAATCGCCGGTGTTTTCACTGATAATGCGGTTGAAATGTACCGCATTGCGGGTGTGCACCAGCACAGTCACCTTGTCACGAATGGTGCGGTCGGCCAGCGCACGCACCACCTCGACATTGCCCAGATGCGCCACCACCATCAGGCAACCGTGTTTTTCGGTGGCCAGCTGATCAAGCTCGGCCTGATCCATCGGCTGCAGAATGTTGTGTGGCAGTTTGCCGGTCCAGCCCTGAAACACGTCAAGCGCACGTAAGGCGAAATTCATAAAATGCTGCCACTGCTCGCACCACGTTGGGGCGCGGCCCAGTGCGCGGGTGAGAAAGCGGTGCGAGGCCTGACGCTGGATCCGCCCGGTGGCAAAGAAATACAGCACCACCGGGGTGATGAGGATCTGCCGTCCGCCCCGACCGACCAGCCGGCAGGCGGTGGCGCAAATTTTGAGGCCAAGATAGACGCCGCGCTCGGGCAGTTTGGCCCAGTGGCCATTTGTGTGCGGATGCGGCGGGCGATGGGCGATAATCCACGGCAGCCGAACAAGCATGGTCAGAACCAGCCTTGTGTGCATCAGGCTGATGCGCACATTGTCATGCCACATATCGAAGTTGGAAATATTACCCGGTGGATAGTGGACCCTTACACCCAGCCACACCGGTGCAACGCCGCGCCAGAACAGTCGCACGATGATGTCGGTATCAAACTCCATCCCGGGGCGGGGCATGGTGTGGGCGAACAGTTCGGCGCAAGGGTGCAGGGGGTAAAGCCGGAACCCGCACATACTGTCGGCAATGCGAAACGACAGTGTTTCAATCCAGACCCAGAAATGGGTGATCCAGCGCCCGATACGGCGGCCCAGCGGTACACTGTCGTCATAAATCGGGCGGCCACAGATCAGTGCATCGGGATAGCGTTTCGCCAGTTCGATAAAGCGTGGCAATGCGGCCAGATCATGCTGACCATCCGCGTCGATTTGTAAGGCGTGGGTAAAGCCATCGGCTATGGCAGCCTGCATGGCTGCGATCACCGCCGCGCCCTTGCCACCGCCCTGTTCAAAGCGCTGAACCAGAATACCGTTTGGCGGATCGGCGAGGGCCGCGAGGGCGTCACGGGCAGTATCGTTACTGCCGTCATCAACGATGTAGATTGCCAGATGCTCCGCCTTCAGTCGGGCCACGATGGCTGGCAGGGCGGTATAGTGATTGCGGCTGGGAATGACGGCGCACAGTTTCATGCGGCACCCGCCAGCCGGATCTGGCCGGAAGACATTTCCACCGCGTCATCGCGATAGCAGAAGTTCAGGCGATTTTTTGCCGGGTCAAAGCGCAGATCTAATGCCAACGGCTTGTCCGGCGTAATAATGCTGCGAAACTTGATCCGTATGTCTTCGGCACGGTACGCAGGCAGTGTGAAGTGTTGTGTTGCCAGACGCATCGCCCAATCAAGCTGAACCACACCGGGCAATATCGGGTGGCCGGGAAAGTGACCGGCAAAGGCTTCATGCGTGCCGGGCACCGTCAATGTCAGGGTGACGGTATTTGCACTGCGGTGCTCGATTTGCGCGTCGGGCAGTTTCATGTTGATTCCCCGAACAGGGCGGCAATGTCTGCCTGTCGCCGTTTACCCATCGGATGTGTGGGCAGGGCATCGATAAAGCGCCACTGCCGTGGCAGCCCAGCTGGTTCGATGGCTTGCTGTAGCGTTTTGCGTAAGCTCCGGGCAAAGCGAAACGCGCCCTGCACCGCAAGCAGATCACGGCCCGCCGGTTTTAACACCACCGCGGCCGCCAGTCGCAACGGATCAGTCAGGGTGATCACCGCCGCTGTGTCAACCAGCGGATGGCGCAGCAGGGCGTCTTCCACCGCAATCAGATTAATTCGCTTGCCTTCGATCTTGACGATACGGTCAGTCCGCCCATGATAGATAAAACCATCAGCCGTCGGTGTGATCAGATCAGACATTTCGGTCCAGCCCGGCCCGGCGGCGGGGGAACGGACCGACAGATGTCCGTCCGCCCCGTGCATGGCGACACCGGGTAACAGATGCCAGGGATCATTTTCGTCACGACGGTCGCAGCGGGTGGCGATGGCACCGGTTTCGGTGCTGCCGAAAATCTCGGTCGGGCGGCAACCCAGTATCGTGGCGGCCTCATCGCTGGCGGCCTGCGCAAGCGGTGCGCCGGATGACAGCACGCAAGCGGGAATGGCATTGGTTCGTGGTGCTATGCCGCTCAGGCGGCTTAAATGCGCCGGGCTACTGACGATAACCGCATCGGGCGACAGCTCCGCCAGTAAGGTTTCCCAGAAGCTATGTGTCTCGGCGCAAAACGGGCGACCATACGCCAGCGGCCACAGCAGTTTGAACGACAGGCCATACAGATGCTGATGCGGCACGGTGGCGAACACACGGGCTTCACACTTAAGGCTTTGGCCAAAGCGCTGTTCGAACATGGCAGTTTCCTGTTCGAACATGCCAAGGCTTTTGACAATGCGCTTTGGTGCGCCGGTTGAGCCAGAGGTAAAGAAGTTGATGTTCTCACTGGCCGGATCAAGCGGGGTGAGTGCGGCGTCGGTTATGTTGGCAGATGCGGCAATGGTGGCGCCAATGACCGCATCGTCGACAAGGGTCGTAAATGTGCCGCGCAGATCACCCAGCGCGCCGGGCTGTGCGGACGGCGGCAGTATGATCTGGGCCCCGGCATGGAGCAGCCCGTAAAAGCCGGCGGCAAAATGGTAACTGTCCTGACACAGCAACGCGGCGGCGGTTGTTCCGGCAAAGCGTGCCGCTATGGCGGCGACATCGGCGCGGAAACGATCCAGCCGCAACTGCTCGGACCCGCGCCAGGAGACGATGGCCGTGGCAGGATACGTATCGCTCAGTAAGCGCGAGAGTATCCGCAATCTCATGGCTGCACGATCCTGCGCACGATATATTCCCCGGCGAATAACAGCCCCATCGCCACATAGGATAGAAGCCCGCACCACAAGGTCCACTGCGTCAGGGTGCCCCACAGTGTGAGGGCCAGCGCAGTGGCGGCGTTGATCAGCAGAAAGGCAAACCACACCCAGGTGACGCGCCGGGTATAGCGTACCCCTTCGGGTGGCAAATCGGGTTGTGACAGCCGGGCGATACGTTCAGCCACCGTGGGCGGAAAGCGTAACGTCAGGCCAAACAGCACGGCAAAGCCTAAGCTGATGATGATGGGATAGGCCTGCACCGCGCGCCGGGCGTTGACGAAATAGAGCGCGATAACCAGCACCGCAACGGCCCCCACTGCGGGCAGCCAGCCTTTGATGGCCGGGTTGTGGCGCAGGCGGTAACTTTGCGCGCCACCAACTGCCAGCCCGAGCGCCAGAAAGCACCAGAGCGGAATGCGGCCCATGAAGATGTACACCACAAACGGATAAGCAATCCCGGCAGCCTGCAAAATCAGACGCCCGGCAGTGATCGTATAGCGGCCTTTATGCGGCCGGTTCATCGGCGGCCTGCAGTTTCCCGATACAGTCGAGCACGTCGTTTATCGTGCGGACATGCTTGAAATCCTGCGGCACAATCGGCCGACCGGTCAGCGCCTGGATCTTCAGCACCAGATCGATGGCATCGATACTGTCGAGGTCGAGGTCCTCGAACAGGGTCGCTTCGGGGCGGACTTTTTCACGCGGTGTTTCGAACAGCTCGTCAAGAATGTCGGTGAGTTTTTCTAAAGCTTCCTGACGCGTCATTACACCTGCCCCCGCTCGGCGCGGATGAAATCGGCCAGACTGCGGACGCAGGCAAAATGGGCCTTCACATCCTCGGTCACGGTGGCGATTTTGATGTCGTATTTTTTCCGAAGCGCAACGCCCAGTTCCAGTGCATCGATGGAATCGAGCCCGACGCCGTCGCCAAACAACGGTTCGCCATCATCGATCTGGTCTGGCGTCACATCCTCAAGATGCAGGGTTTCGATGATGAGCTGTTTGAGCTCTAATTCCAGGTTAGCCATTTGCTATTTCTCACAATGCGCGTGGTAGTAGTTTTCCAGATAATCCATAAGTTTACGGGTGGCAATACTGCGGCGGCCAAACTGCGAATAGAAATTTTTATCGAGGCATTCACCAACCTTAAGCTGCAAAAGGGGCCGCTGTGACGGCACCTGCCACCAGGGTTCGCCTTTGTAGAGAATGGCTGGCGTACAGTTAATGATAACCGTCTGGATCGGAGCTTCTGCCAGAATGGCGATATTGGCAACGCCGCGGTGAAAATGCGGTTTGCTACCCGCCGGGGTGCGGGTGCCTTCGGGGAATATGATCAGTGTTTGACCATCGGCCAGCGTCTGACGGCAGGCTTCGATCAGGGCCTCGGGTTCAAGCGTATTGCTGATATATCCTGCCGTGCGCATCAGCCGGCCCAGAAACCAGTGATCCCACAGCTGGTGTTTGACGATGCATTGCGCCCGCGGAATAAGCGCCATCAGGGCCACCACATCCAGCAGACTGGGGTGATTGGCGATAACGATCTTGCCGGCACAGGCCTGAAGTTTTTCCGTACCGCTAACGGAAAAGGTTAGCATGCCCAAAGCTTGCAGCATCCAGAGATAGCCGCGGAAAATGGTGCGGATAATACGCTGGGTGCGTTCCTGCTGACTGCCGGGCATCAGTGGCAGCAGCAGACGCATGACGACAGCCAGTGCCCCGCCGCCTGCAAAAATAAAAGCCAGGGCAAAAAGTTTGCCAGCCAGCCAGGGGTATTTACGCCATCCCATGGCGCGACCAATGCCAGCTGTGGGTTGGCCCGTAAAAAACGCCTTGCGCGGCATCGCCATCGAGAAATTGCCAGAGGGTCCGTGCGGCGGGCGTAGTGCCGGCTGGGGCGGCAGATTTTTCCGCCATCGTGAAAGTCAGGCTGTTTTCCCCTTCGGCCTGCAGCAACAGGGCGAGTATCGCAGGCTGCGCCCCGCTATCGAAGACGGCATATTCGCCCGTCAGCGCATCATCATAGTGCAGCAGTAAGACCGGCTGCGCCGGATTTTCGGCGATACAGGCTGCCGCTTCGATCAGGGCGAAACACAGGCTTTCTGAGCCTGCCGCAATTGCACTGTGACCAAAGTGATTGTGATGCGTGATCGACAGCATGCCGGTCAGGGCATGGTGGACCGACATGGAAAATTCCGTCGGAGAAAGTTCTTCAGCCGCCGCGATAGAGTGCAGTATGGTCTGTGTACGGTTGAACTCGCCGTGGCGTGACGAAAAAATATAGCGTGCCGTATCCAGTGCGGGCAGCATGCTGGCGGCCCCCAGCGCATTGCGGCCCAGGGCGGTAAGTCGGCGGCGCGTCAGTGCGGGCAGGCGTTTGACCCCATCGGTATCGGGGCCGCATGACCAACCCGTCCAGGCTGGAATGGAAAAACGCATCATATGCTATGGCCGTTTTGGGGTGGTGACTGCCGCAAGGGCAAAGCCGATATCGTTACGCTGCATATAACTACCGGGCATCCTTTCCCAAGGGTGCTGGTCATTTATGATGACTGTATCGCATGGTGCCATAGGCTGTCATGAGAAAACACCTGATGACGCAGGTGTAAAATAGCGTCGTGTGGCAGCGCTGACCGCGAAAGCATAGGTATATTTACGCATGCTAAAGCGCCGCTTGAGGCATTGCAGGCCAGCTTAATTGTCACTGCTGGCCTTGTGTGGGGCGCTGCGTCGGTGCGGTGGGGTGTCGTCTGCCTTTGGCCGCGTGCTGAATGTTTACTTCCGTCAGACCAGTGGGGTTTGTGTATTTTAGGTATATGTGGGCTTGTCTATACAATTTTAGATTGCCAAGGTGTGGTGGTCACTTGTTATTTACCCATGGTTGATGTAGGTGATTGATCTACTTTTAGCATTACCGTCAAGGTTGTCTGGAGGTGTGTTTGTCTTCTGCTGGGGTGGCATCGAATTGGGGGGATTCGGGATGTCGGGTGTCTACGCACCCGGATATCTTGTTTTCGACCATCGGCGACGAAATCGTGCTGATGAGCGTGCAAACCGGCAAATATTATGGGCTTGATCCTATCGGGGCGGATATCTGGCAGCGGATGCTGGCGCCGGTTTGTGTTGCTGCGTTATGCGCCGGGCTGGCGGATACCTATGATGCCCCGTCTGATGAAATATCGCAGGATGTTACCGGCCTGCTGGAGCGCTTGCTCGCAGACGGTCTGATTGTGCTCGTGTCAGATCCGGTGGCGGCGTGACCGACTATGTGATGTGCGGCTGGCGGGTGGCAAGCGAACTGATGCTGCCCGAATTGCCGCCCGCACCGGGCGGTGCGGCAGTGCCGGTGGCTGATTTGACCATCCGTATAGGCGCGGTGCCACCAATACCTGATCCGGTGCATCAGACGCCCCTGTTGCAAATCGCTGCCGATGGCACCTGCCGGTTCGAGATTACGGCGGCGGCAGCTTATCGGGTTGATCCGGCGGGGCGCGAGATCGTTATCGAACCGCATATGGCTGTGGATGCAGCCGACATCCGGGTTTTCCTGTTCAGCACGGTTTTTGCCATTCTCTGTTTCCGGCGTGGGCTCACCCCGCTGCATGCGTCGGTGGTGCGCATCGGCGATAGGGCGGTGGCATTTTCCGGCATTTCCGGGGCGGGCAAATCGACACTGGCGGCCTGTTTTCATCAGCGGGGCTATTCTGTTCTGTCTGATGATGTTGCCGTGATTGATTGGGTTGATGGCAATCCGGTGGTGCGCCCGGTGGTGTCACGGCTGAAGCTGTGGCGTGATATGATGGACAGGCTGGGCATTGCGCCGGGCGATAAGGAACGGGCACGCAGCCAGCTCGAAAAATATCACATTCCGCTGGATGATTTTTCCACCACACCATTGCCGCTGGCGGCCATTTATCATTTGGCCGAGGTGCATGATCCCCGGCACGAGGGGGTGCGGTCCCTTACCGGTGTTGAGGCCTTTTTGTCGCTCGAACGTGCGGTTTACCGCCGGGCTTTGGGGTGCCGCCTGCTGGGGCGGGCACAGCTTTTCCAGCAGGCGGGCAAAATTGCCGGGGCGGTGACGTCGGCACGGCTGGCGCGGCTGAAAACCCTGCCCCGGGCAGCGGAGATCGTGACCGAAATCACCCGGCGTGAGCTTGCGTCATGAGCGGGATATACTGGCTCGCCTCCTACCCGAAATCGGGTAACACCTGGATGCGGCTGGCCCTGCACAGTCTGGAACAAGGCGGTGCTCCGGTGCGTTTTGACGAAGCTGATGATGCGTGGTGGCAGCGCGAGACGGACCGGCGTGTCGGCGGCATTGTTTCTTCCCGGGCGTTTTTTGAGAATTATCTGGCTGTTGAAAGCTCAGATCTGACGGCGGCAGAGGTTGAGGCGCTGCGCCCCGCCGCCATTGCCGCCTGGGCCGAGGGCGCGCGGGCACCGATCGTCAAAACGCATGACGCGTATCTTTCGGCTGCGGGAACCCCGCTGTTTCCGCCCGGCGGTACGCAGGGCGCTGTCGTCATTGTGCGTGACCCGCGCGATGTGGCGATTTCCTTTGCCAATCATTCAGGCATTACAATCGATCAGTCGATCGCACGAATGGCCAATCCCAACGGTATGCTGGCCGGTAAAACAATTGGTCTGTCGGGCCAATTCCGCCAGCGCTTGCCGACATGGTGCGGCCATGTTGCAGGCTGGCTTGATGCGCCGATCCCCAAACTTCTGGTGCTGTACGAGGATATGATCGCTGATATGGTATCGGTGCTGACCCGCGTTGCGGGCTTCGTCGGTATCGCCGCAGATCCGGGTGCGGTGGCGCGCGCTGTCGCCGCCACCGGCTTCGACCGGCTCAAAGCTGAAGAAGACAAAATCGGTTTTCGCGAACGCTCCGAATATGCTGCACGTTTTTTCCGCCGTGGTGTGGCGGGCGGCTGGCGCGACACGCTGACCACCGCGCAAGTTGCGCAGATCGAGACCGATCACGGCGCGATGATGCGGCGGCTGGGCTATGGTCTGGTGTCCGTGCCATGAGGGGGCGACATTCTTTGGCGATGGCGGAAACCTTGCTGGCACTGGCATTGGCCTGGGTGCTGGTGTTCGCCGTGCCTTTTCGCCGAACCGCCGCATGGCTGGGGCAGGCGGGGGCACCGGGAAGCGCTGCTGCGGCCATCGCGCCGGATCAGCTATTGCGCGCGCGTTCTGTCTGCCGCCGTGCGGCGCGGCTTGCACCCCGTGTGCCATGGCGCACCAGCTGTCTGGTGCAGGCGGTGGCCGGTTGCTTGCTGCTGCGCCGCCGCGGCATTGCCGCTACCATCCGGTTGGGGGTGAAGAAAGGCGATGGCGCCTTGTCGGCCCATGCCTGGTTGATGGTTGGTGGGCAGACCGTGCTGGGCGGGGATGCTGCTGAGGGATTTACGCCCCTTGCGGATATCGGGGATGTGACATGACGGGCATTTGTGGGCTGTGGTATCGCGATGGTCGCC
This sequence comes from Rhizomicrobium sp., assembly GCA_049693315.1. Lineage (GTDB taxonomy): Bacteria > Pseudomonadota > Alphaproteobacteria > Micropepsales > Micropepsaceae > Rhizomicrobium. Next base: position 15,629 of record JBAVPS010000027.1, read on the forward strand.
CGGCGGCTGAGGGTTGCGCCCGCATGCGCCGCGCCTTGCAGATCTACGGGCCGCATCGCGCCGGGCAGTGGGATGGCGGCGAAATTACGCTTGGCATCCAGTTGTTCCGCATGCTGCCGGAGGATCGTTTTGACCGTCAGCCGCTGGTCGGTGGCGCAGGGCGCTTTGTGCTGCTGGCCGATGTGCGGCTGGATAACCGGCCCGAACTGGCGGCGCAGCTGGGCTGGTCTCACGAGCGGGTACGCGATGCCGCAGATGCCGATTACGTGCTGGCGGCGTGGGAAAAATGGCAGGATGCCAGCTTTGATAAACTGATCGGCGATTGGGCCATCGCCGTGTGGGATGGGCAAGATCATACCCTCACGCTGGCGCGCGACATGATGGGGGCAAGGCCACTGTTTTATCATACTGGCAATGGCTTCTTCGCCTTTGCCAGCATGGCCAAGGGTCTGCATGCGTTGGCCGATATCCCGCTTGGCCCCGATCTCGATACGTTACGGGATTATCTGGCGCTGGCCCCACGGCGGGGGGCGGGATCATTCTTCAAAAATGTGGCCCGCGTCGAGCAGGGTGGCAAAGTTGTGCTGCACGGCGATGGCCGGGGCGATGCCGGGCACTGGTATGACTGGGCATGCATCACAGAACGCGAAGTGACCGACGATGCGAAGTGCATTGCCGAGTTCCGTGCCATATTTGACCGCGCAGTGGCGGATCGTTTGCGTAGCACCGGGCCGATTGCCAGCCATTTAAGCAGCGGGTTCGATTCCACCGCCGTTGCCACCACGGCGGCAATCCTGCTCGCGGCCAAAGGTAAACGTCTGACCGCCTTCACCCATGTGCCGACACCGGGCTGGCAGCAGGAAGAACCAAAGGGGCGTAGTGGCGATGAAGGTGCGGTGGCGGCGGCAACCGCCGCACGGTTTGCTAACATCGACCATGTCCGGGTCGATTCCGGCGCACGTATGATTGGTCAGGATCTTGATGCGGCTTTTTATTACAGCGAATGGCCGGTTCTGAATCCTTGCAATTATGTCTGGGTGGCAGAAATTCAGCGCCGCGCCAAAGGTCATGGCGTGTTGCTCACCGGCGAGCGCGGCAACATGACCATCAGCCGGGATGGCCGTCAGCGGCTACACCAATTGATGCGGGCCGGGCGACTTTGGACGTGGGCGCGGGAGGTTCGGCTTCTTGTGCGCGGCAGAAAAATGGGGCTGCTGGGCATCCTCCATCTGACCTTCGGTCCCTGGTTCCCGCCCGCGCTGCAGTCCGCCCTTTTAAAAGCCGTGGGCCGCCCCACCACCCGCCTGTCGGATTTTTCGGCCCTCAACCCCGCCATCGTGGCGGATGGGCATTTCCGTCGCCATCTTGATGCGCTGGGATTCGATCCGACGTTTTCCCCTCGGGCACATGTACGGGATATTACCGAATATGTGTTGTTACGGTCAGATCATTATTGTCTGGCCGCCAAAGGCGCTTTGGCTGAATACGGGTTGGATACGCGTGATCCGACCGTGGATCGGCGGCTGGTGGAGTTTTCGCTGTCGCTGCCATCTTCGATGTGGCTGCGCGACGGGGAACTGAAATGGCTCTACCGGCGGGCATTTCGTGACCGGGTGCCCGCAGCGGTGATGAATTTGACGCATAAGGGCTATCAGGGGGCGGACTGGCCGGTGCGGTTTTGCCGCAGCAAAGCACGGCTTGATGCCGAGACGGTACACGCTTTGGCTTCCCCGTCGGTAAGTGCCCTTTTTGACACCGAATTTCTGCACGGCTGTAGGCTGTCCCCCTT
>JBAVPS010000028.1:0-4482 GCA_049693315.1 Rhizomicrobium sp.
GGTCAGGGTTAACGCCTCGCCGGGGTGGATGCCGGCAGCACGGCGGTGCAAACCGCCCTCGCCCGCCACCAGCGCGAAACCACGGGCGAGCACGCCGCGAAAACTGACGCTTTCCAACAGCCGCGACAGCCCCTCCAGCCGCTTTTTCTCCTCGGCCAGACGCACCGACAAGGCGCGGCTTAAGCGCTGATCGAACCCGGCCAGCCGCTCGGCCCCCAAACCCAGCCGGCTGGTCAGCGCCACCGGGCTGAGCCGGGCGGCGGTCACGGTGTAGCGGTGGCGATGGGCATCCAGATTGGCGCGAAGCGCGCTCATCAGATGGTCGGACGCCACATCAAGCCTTTGTTGCGGCTGGGCGAACAGCCGGTCTGCGGTCGGTAGCAGCCGCGCGGTCTGGCGTAAGGATTCGCGCCGCTCGGTCAGGGTCCGGTTCACCGACGCCAGCAGCCGCCGCTCCAGATCGAGCGTGGTGGCCATCAGATCGGCCCGCACCGGCACCGCCATTTCCGCCGCCCCGGTGGGCGTGGGGGCGCGGACATCGGCAGCAAAGTCGATCAGGGTGACATCGGTTTCGTGCCCCACCGCCGAAATCAGCGGGATGGTGCAGGCCGCCGCCGCGCGGACGACACTTTCCTCGTTAAAGCCCATCAAATCTTCGAGCGAGCCGCCACCCCGGGCGACAATCACCAGATCGGGGCGCAAATCCCCCGTGGCATTGGAAAAACCTTCAATCGCGCCCGCCACTTCGGATGCGCATTTATCGCCCTGAACCGCCACCGGCCATAACAGCACCCGGCACGGAAACCGGTCGGTCAGCCGGTGCAGAATATCGCGGATCACCGCCCCGGTTGGCGAGGTAATCACCCCGATGGTGTCGGGCAGGAAGGGCAGCGGCTTTTTACGGGCCGGATCGAACAGCCCCTCGGCCGCGAGGCGCTTTTTACGCTCCTCCAGCATGGCCATCAGCGCACCGGCACCGGCCAGCTCGACCGCCTCGACAATCAGCTGATAGCGGGAGGAACCGGCATAGCTGGAAATCCGCCCGGTACAGATCACCTCCAGCCCGGATTCGGGCCGGATTTTCAGGGACCGGGCCACGCCCTTCCAGATCACGGCGTTCAGCACCGCCTTTTCGTCCTTGAGGTCGAAATAGACATGGCCGGAGGAATGGAATTTCAGCCCGCTGATCTCGCCCCGCACGCGGACAAGGGGGAAAGCATCCTCCAGCGTGCGTTTGAGGGCGGCAGAAAGCTCGGTGACGGAAAATTCGGGTAAATTGGTCGCTGTTTCGGGCATATGCACAATTCATCCTGTCTTGGCGCTTGAATCCAGCGATTCTTTCGGGAAATTAGCGCGATGCTTTTTTCAGGGGTGCAGTACATGAAGGTTTTGCTGGTCGGATCGGGCGGGCGTGAACACGCTTTGGCACAGGCACTGGCCAAAAGCCCATTGCTGACAAAGCTTTACTGCGCCCCCGGCAACCCCGGCATTGCCCAGTTCGCCCAATGCGTGAACATCAGGGCCGAGGACATCCCGGCCCAGATCGCCTTTGCCAAAGAAAACGGCATCGACTTTGCCATTTCCGGCCCGGAAGTGCCGCTGGTGGCGGGCTTTGCCGATGCGTTCGAGGCCGCCGGGATCAAGGCTTTCGGCCCGTCCAAGGCCGGGGCCATGCTGGAAGGATCCAAGGGGTTCGTGCGCGATTTGTGTGCCGAAGCCAATATCCCCGGCGCGAAATACCAGCGTTTCACCGATGCCGCCCCGGCCAAAGCCTTTGCCGACACCCTCGGCCTGCCGGTGGTCATCAAGGCGGACGGGCTGGCGGCGGGCAAAGGCGTGGTCATTGCCGAAACCAACGCCGACGCCCATACCGCGATTGACGAGATGCTGGGCGGGGCCTTTGGGGCGGCCAGCGCCGAAATCCTGATCGAGGAATTCCTGCACGGCGAGGAAGCCAGCTTTTTCGCCCTGACCGATGGCAAAACCGTCCTCCCGCTGATGGGGGCGCAGGACCATAAACGCGCTTTCGATGGCGACAAGGGGCCGAACACCGGCGGCATGGGGGCCTACAGCCCGGCCCCGGTCCTCACCCCGGAAGTTGCGGCCAAGGTGATGGACCGCATCGTCGGGCCGACCGTGGCGACCATGGCGGCACGCGGCACGCCCTATATGGGCATTCTGTATGCCGGGCTGATGATCGAAAACGGCGAGCCCCGGCTGATCGAATATAACTGCCGCTTTGGCGACCCCGAAACCCAGGTCATTCTGCCCCGGCTGAAATCCGACCTGCTGGCGGCCTATCTGGCCGCCCGTGACGGCACGCTGGCGGGGCTGACGCTCGACTGGCAGGACGGCGTCGGCCTGACCGTGGTGCTGGCCGCCAGGGGCTATCCGGGATCATACCCGAAAGGCTCGGTCATCCGTGGCTTGGATGCGGCCAATGCGCTGGACGGCGTGACCGTTTTTCATGCTGGCACTGCCGAAAAAGATGGCCAGATCGTCGCCAATGGCGGGCGGGTGCTGAACGTCACCGCCACCGGCCGAAGCGTGCACGAGGCGGCGGCCAAAGCCTATGCCGCCATTGAGCTGATCGACTGGCCGGAAGGGTTTTGCCGCCGCGACATCGGCTGGCGCGCCATCGCCAGAGAGAAGTAAGACCGTCTTTTCCTCCCCCGTTCACGGGGGAGGTGCCCCGACAGGGGCGGAAGGGGGGGGGCGACAGCAGAGCTAGCCACTTGCCGCTTCATCTGACACGCCTCAGCCTGCCCGGAACCGCCCGGGACAAGGAAAAATCGCACCGCTTGATAGGGCGTCAAAACCATCCCGGATAGCGCCTTGAGGCGTGGGCGGAATGGTGCATTTCCTTAAACGAAACGCTCCCCCGAGCCCGCACGCGCGTAACAAAAACACGCACAGCCGCAGCAAAATTTCAAAAAAACGCTTGCGGATTGAGCGAAAACCTGAATTTCTGGCACATATTCTCGCAGGCCACGCCCCCCGTGAGCCCACCCCAGACTGGCGCGGCAGCGCGGCACCCCGCCGCTTCAAATTCGTATGACTTAATCATACAAAGTGTGTGACATAATCATACACATCTGATATACGGAATGTCAGACACAGGCAAACCGAGAGACCGCTATGCGCAACACAACCCCGATCACCGTCACCCTGCCCCACGATATGGCAACAATGGTGAAGCAGAGGGTGGCCTCGGGCGAATATGCCTCGGACAGTGAAGTAATCCGCGACGGGCTGCGTGCCCTTAAGGCCCGTGACGAAGCCCTCGAAAAATGGTTGCAGAAGGAAGCGGCGGAAAGTTTCCGGGAATATGATGCAGACCCCAGCACGGGTATTCCGGCGGAAGATGTGATGGACCAGATCCGCGCCGCGTATCATGCGAAAACGAAAAACAGCGATGCTGCCTGATGAATTTTATCCTGGAGGGAAAAACCTCCCTCCAAGATACACCCACTTCTCTAAACGTCCCACTCAGAGCGGCTATCGTCTTCTAAAGAACGGCCACCGTAATACACGCCACCGATGACGACCGTATCGTTCTGCACTCTGTAAAGTATCGTTGCCCGGCGCTTGTACCCCAGTGTGCGCACCCCGATACCCAGATCTTCGCGTGACGTCCCACGATAGGGAAATGCCTTCAGATCGCAGCAATATTTGTGGATGGCACCGACAAAACGTTCCGCGGCAGCTTCCCCGCCGTTTTCAGCCACATATACATATAAATTGAGTTCGTGCATCTTGGCACGCTGAGTAAAAATGACCTTCACATTTACCCCCTAAGACGCAAGAGAACGTACACATCTCCATAGATACCTGCAAAGTCCAAAGGTGTTGTCATCATTTTTCTGAAGAAACGGCCTAAAAATATTAACAAAACTGTTCTCGCCTTCTCCTAAAGACATTAAATAATATTGATGTTTTTCCATCTCTTGACGCTTGGCATCCTTCTCACGACCGGATGGCAACACCTTCATTTCCTCTCGACGCATAAAATAAAGCACCGCAGTTTGATGTACCACTTTCAAAAAATCAGATACATTCTGATCAAATAGAAATTCTGCATCCGCAGCGTAAAACCAAAAACGCTTTATACTTTCGTCTGAAATTTTTGCCAAAACCACATCCGCTAAAAAAAGCCGGGTTTGCTCGAACGTAGAAAATCGCTTTTCATAGAGACGATAAAATTCATCTGTTTTGAATTTTGCTTCGGCCAATTTTGCTTGCCGCAATGCGACGTACCAACCAGCACCAGCAATAGCCAAAGAAATGATCGGTACCGCGAGAGCCTGCCCATATGAAACCCACCACGGCAAATCTGAAGTACACGAAACCATAACCACCCCCACCTTGCGATGCGAGGATGGAACATTACAACACACGGTAAAAGAGAATTCTGACAGAAAAGAAAATGCGAAGCGGCTCACACCTGTATCGAATGACCGTTCTGCCGCCCCCCCCCTACCC
>JBAVPS010000029.1:0-2103 GCA_049693315.1 Rhizomicrobium sp.
GTGTGGGACCGGGTGAATTTCCCTGTTGGCACGGTACCCGATGCGGTTCCTGCCCCGGTGGCGTTGCCGCGACGTACCGCAGTGCTGATCGGTGGCGGCAAGGATTCGCTGGTCAGTCTGGAAGCGCTGCGGGCGGCGGGCGAGCCGCTGATCCTGTTTGCGGTCAATCCCAAAAAACCGATTCTGGATTGTGCAGCCGCGTCCGGTCTGCCGCTGATTTCGGTCAAACGCAGCATCGATGCCGGGCTGTTTGCCCTCAACGATGCCGGGGCGCTGAACGGTCATATTCCGATCACAGCGATTGTCAGCCTGACCGCGCTGGCGGCCGCCTTCGTCCATGGCTATGACGCTGTGGTACTGTCGAACGAGCGTTCGGCCAATGAAGGCAACACGATCTTCGCCGGGCGCATGGTCAACCACCAATACAGCAAGTCGCTGCCCTTCGAGCAGATGCTGGCGGCCTATGTCGCGCAGTATATCTCGCCCACTTTACACTATTTTTCCCTGCTGCGGCCGTTGTCGGAATTTCATATTGCCCGGCTGTTCGCCCGGGTGACGCGTTACGATACGGTCTTTACCAGTTGTAACCGCGCCTTTGTGTTGCGCGCCACCACCACGCCCAAGCGCTGGTGCTGTGAATGCCCCAAATGCCGGTTTGCTTTTCTGATTCTGGCCACCGCAATGGAGCCCGCGCGGCTGACGGCTATCTTCGGCCAGAACCTGCTGGAAGATCAAACGGCGATTTCAGCCTATGAAGAGTTGACCGGGCTCGCGGGCCATAAGCCATGGGAATGTGTTGGCGAGATCGCGGAATCTTCGGCGGCATTGCTGCGTCTGGCCGAAACGCCGGGCTGGCAATCCTGTGCCGTGGTGCAGGCGCTGGCCCCAAAGCTGCGGGCGCATGTTGCGGATTATCACGCGGTTGAACAAACCTTGCTGACCCCGTCGCCCGATCATCTGTTGTCCGAACGCTATGAAGGAATATTGCGTGCCTATATTGGATAATGTGCACCGTCTGGCTATCTGGGGGTTCGGGCGGGAAGGGCGCGCCGTCTACGATTTCGTGCGGGCCGAAAAGCCGGACATTGCGATTACTATTCTCAATGACACGGCGCTAACCGATCATCCTGATGTGCCGGTGCTAACCGGGGCGGATGTCGATGTGGCGCTGACGGGCAAGGCGTTTGATGTGATCGTCAAAAGCCCCGGTATCTCGGCCTACCGTGACGATATCGTTGCCGCCAAAGCCGCCGGGCAGCGTTTTACCACCGCCACCAATCTGTGGTTCGAACACAACCGGGCGGCCCGCATCATTGCGGTGACCGGTACCAAGGGCAAAAGCTCGACCGCGCGTCTGGTGCAGCAGATGCTGGATAACGCCGGGCTTGATGCCAAACTCTATGGCAATGTCGGGATCGCAATGCTGGGCGAGCCGGCGGGCCGCGATGTCACCGTGCTGGAGCTGTCTTCCTATCAGGTCGCCGATCTGGCTGGTGCGCCCGAGATCGGCGTCATCACCAGTCTGTACCCGGAACATGCCCCCTGGCATCACGGTACCGAAAATTATTATCGCGATAAGCTGCGGCTGCTCGATGTCAGCCCGGCCATCAAAGGGGTGTGCAACTTTGCCAGCGAGCGCTTGCGCAGTCGGCTTGAGGGGCGCGAGGGGCTGGTCTGGTTTAACCGCCATGATGGGTTTGATGCCGAAGGCGAGACGTTGCTGTATGCCGGGGTGCCGGTGGCGATCCGTAACTTCCCGCTCAAGGGCGCACACAATTATGCCAACCTGGCGGCGGCCTGTGCGGCGGTCGATGCGTTTGGTATTGAGGATGTGCGCCATACAGTCGATTTGAGCGGGTTTACCCAGCTGGCCCATCGGCTCGAAGAATTTTCGGTCGGGGATATTCTGTGCGTCAACGACAGTTTATGCACCGTGCCCGAAGCCACCATGGCGGCATTACAGACCTATCGCGATAAGCCGAAGGTGCTGATCCTGGGTGGCACCGACCGTGGTCAGGATTTTCAGGCCCTGATCGACCATCTGTCGATTGCCGGGGTCAAGACGGTGCTGCTGTTGCCGGTGACGGGGGAACGTATCTTCAC
>JBAVPS010000030.1:0-1623 GCA_049693315.1 Rhizomicrobium sp.
ATCCGTATCAGTTCCGCAGCGAGCCCGTCCATGCCGACATCTTAAAGCGCAAAACCGGATAAGTAGAAAGGTGTTTTCACCCGCGGGCGCAGGAACCCGGCCCCAACCGGGCCGGGTTTCCCAAAACGCCTAATGCGGATCCAGCCAGCTTGCCACATCCGGCAGGTGCTGCTGACGCACATTGACCGTGTGGCGGATCGTGGCTTTGACCATTTCGATCCGGCTGCTGGAACGCCCAGCCAGCCCGGTTGCAACAAACTGATCGAGCTTGGCCACCATGGCCGGGTCCTGCGCGCTTAAGGCCAGCGACGGGAAGTATAACGCCCGGCTATCGGGTTCGAGCAAGGCATCGAAGGCCGCTTTGTGGGCGATGGCAAAATCATACGCCATCTCGGGATGGTCTGCCGACACCGCCCGCACGATGTCGGGTCGCAGGGTCAGCGGCACCGGATCCTGCAGCGCCAGTTCCAGCGTTTTAGCCGCCAGCGCCTCATCGCGCACCGCGGCCAGAGCATGATACAGCTTGCGCTGCTCCAGCGTATCGGTCGAGCGGGCGGCCAGCGCCTGCAGCTGCTGCCATTGTTCGGCCGTGGCATTCAGCGCCACCACCGCAAACACCGTATCGCGATCATCGCCCTGCAGACTGCCGGGGTTGGCCAGATAGTCTTTGAAGGCGGTGGACGCTTCGGCAATCACCGCCGGATCGCCCAGCACGCTTAAGGCTTCGATCAGCGTGCCACGCAGCATGGTAACATTGTCGTTCTCGCCCGCCCGCTTGTGGGTGCCAAGCGGGGCGAGCAAGGGCTGCAACACATTCACAGCATAGCGGCGCAACGAAGCCTGCACCGGCAAGCCCCGGGCCTGCGTGACCAGCGACGCCAGCTTTTGCGCCACCGCCTGCTGCACGATCGGGTCCATATCCGCACGCGCCAGACGGGCCAGCGCAAGACCATCCGCCATCGGCCTGAGGCCCGCTTCGCCCAGCGCCCAGGCATCGTTGAGGATACCAAACTGATCGTCAGCAGACAGCGCATTGAACCGGGTGGTAATCCGCCCCATCAGCACATCGTCATAACGGGTACGGAAGTAACCGCTTTGCCCCGCATTGACGATAGCCACGACACCCTGCGGTACCGCAACATCCGCCGGGCGATCGGTGCTGACCAGCCCCTGCCAGATCGGCTTACCATCGCTGGCGGTCACCGTCACCGGCACCAGCCAGCGCCGCGGCGCACCGGCCCCATCACGCTCGAAATGGCCCAGCGACAAATGCAGCCCGGTGGCGGTGGCAGAAGCCGCAACCATCGGCACACCATCCTGCAAGGTGAAGTCATGCGCCACGACGCTCAGCGAATGGGGGGAAACCTTATCGATCTCACGCCACAGATCATCGGTCACAGTATTCCGATAGGCGTATTTCTTCATGTAATTGCGCACACCGGCGCGAAACGCCACGGGGCCAACATAGTCTTCCAGCATGCGGATGGTCGACTGGCCCTTCTGATAGGTGATGGTGTCAAAAGCCTCGCCGGCATCCAGCACATCGGTGACATGCTGAATCACCGGATGGGTACCGGCCTGCGCATCGGCCCGCATCGCCGATTCCTTGGCATACAGTGCGGT
>JBAVPS010000031.1:0-2168 GCA_049693315.1 Rhizomicrobium sp.
GTCAGGAAACCGTGCGACTGGGGCTTGAGGCTTTGGCAGCCAGCTCCCCGGATATCGTTCTGATCCATGATGCCGCCCGTCCGCTGGTGCCGCAGGCTGTCATCGACGGCGTGATTGACGCACTGAAAAGCCATGACGCTGCCGTGCCGTTGCTGCCGGTGGCCGACACCTTGCGCAAGCAGGTGTCTGGCAAATGGGTGACGGTGCCACGTGACGGGCTGCTGCGTGCCCAGACGCCGCAGGGCTTTCATTTCGACAAGATCCTGGCGGCGCACCGGCGCTTTGCCGACACCGAAGTGACCGACGATATGGCGCTGGCCGAGCTGGCGGGGCTGGAAGTGGTCGCGGTCGATGGTGACGAAATCAATATGAAAGTAACCCAACCAAAGGACTTCATTGTGGCCGAAAATCTGCTCGCCGGGAAGGAAATGCCCGAATATCGCACCGGCACCGGCTATGACGTGCACAAATTCACCGATGGCAATCAGGTTTGGCTGTGTGGCGTTTCGGTGCCCCATACCGAGGGGCTGCTGGGCCATTCCGATGCCGATGTGGCGCTGCATGCGCTGACCGATGCGGTGCTGGGAGCAATTTCTGATGGCGACATTGGCTCGCATTTTCCGCCTACGGACGAACGCTGGCGCGGTGCACCGTCGTGGAAGTTCCTCGATTATGCTAACGAACGGGTCAAGGCTAAGGGCGGTGCCATCGTCCATTGCGATGTGACCATTATTTGCGAGCGCCCCAAGGTCGGCCCCCATCGCGAGGCCATGCGGGCCAGACTGGCGGAAATTCTGCACATCGATATTGACCGCGTTTCGGTCAAAGGCACCACCACCGAGGGGCTTGGCTTTACCGGGCGGCGCGAGGGTATTGCCGCCATCGCCAGTGCAACGGTGCGGCTGTGAGCATCAACGCCTTTCTGGCCACGCTGGTTGTCGGTAAAAGCCCCTATGCCCCCGGCACGGCGGGCAGCCTGCTTGCGGCACTGATCGCGTGGCCGGTTGCGGTGCATTACGGTGCCTGGGTGCTGGCCCCGGCGGGGCTGATTGTCGGGCTGATCGGGATCTATTTTGCCGGTGCCTATGCCAAAGAATGTGGTGTTGAAGATCCGAAATCCTGCATCATTGACGAAGTGGCCGGGCAATGGATTGCCTTGTCGGTGGCACCGGTGACGTTACTGGGGTTTGTTGTCGGGTTTGCTATGTTCCGCTATTTTGACATCCGCAAGGTCTGGCCGGTCAGTGCGGCCGAGCGGTTGCCCGGCGGCCTTGGTATCATTGCCGATGATATCCTTGCCGGGATCATGGCGGCGATGGCGGTGTTCCTCTTCGTTCAAGCGGGTTTTGTGAAATGATCTTCACCCCGGCGCTTGAGCATATGGCGGAAACTGTGCTGGCCGAGGCCCGCGCACACGGCCTCAAAGTTGCCACGGCGGAAAGCTGCACGGGCGGGCTGATCGCCGGGCTGCTAACCGAGATTGCCGGTTCCTCTGATGTGGTCGAACGCGGCTTTGTCACCTATGCCAACGAGGCGAAGGTGGAGATGATCGGCGTGCCGCAGGACACGCTGACCCGCTTCGGTGCGGTGTCGGAAGAAACCGCACGCGCCATGGTGGCCGGGGCGCTGGTGCATTCCCGCGCTGATGTGGCGGTTGCAGTGACCGGCATTGCTGGTCCCGGTGGTGGCAGTGATGAAAAAACCGTTGGGCTGGTGCATATCGCGGCTGGGCGCAAAGGTTTTGCCATCAGCCACCGCGAATGTCGCTTTGGCAATCAAAGCCGAAGCGCTATAAGGCTAGCCTCGGTGGAGGCCGCGCTAGCGATGTTACGGGATGCGTTATCCCCGTAACTGGGAGAATAACGGTGCGTACACGGATTTTCACCGGTCTTTTCGCCGCAAGTTTTGCCCTGATGGCCGCCCCGATATGGGGCCAGTCCCTTGCCCCTGCCAATGTAAAGGGTGCGGATGGTGCCCCGATGGGCAAGCCACAACCAATCAATACGCAGGGTGCCAAACAGCAATGGCTGGACGTTGTTTATGCCAACGCCTCGCCGGCACAAAAGCTCGACATCTATCTGCCCGATACCGGAACCGGGCCATTCCCGGTTATCATCGCCATTCATGGCGGCGGTTTCGATGGCGGCGACAAACGGACGGGCGAGGTC
>JBAVPS010000032.1:0-2481 GCA_049693315.1 Rhizomicrobium sp.
GTGCTGATGTCATGGGTCATCGTCAGGGTACCAAAAGCGCCCCAGCCTTTGGCATGCACCGTCCGTTCCGGGATCCGTTCGCGGTTCTGATGGGCGAGTTTTTCGATCAGCTGATAATCCTGCATCAGCACCGGACCACGCGGGCCAGCGGTGAGCGTGTTCTGATTATCGGCAATCGGGTTTCCGGCGGATGTTGTCAGTGTCGGTTTGTCAGTCATGGCGTGCTCCCGGTCAATCGGCGGCACGACGGAGCCTTTAAGGGGTCCTGACGCGCCCATATTTTCAAGCGCGCCAGCATAGTGACCACAGGCGAAAGAAATTTGATAAATCGCAAGATGCAGACGATGTGTGATCAGTTTTCCGTGCGGCTGGCGATGATTTTATCAATGCGCAGACCATCCAGATCAACCACCTCGAACTGCCATGGGCCGTGGCTGAAGCATTCCCCCACCACCGGGATATGACCCAGCGCGTTCAGCACAAAACCGGCCACGGTGGCATAACCGGCATCGGCATCTACCACCACGCCCAGATTGTCGCCGAATTCGTCGATCGGCATCGACCCAGAAATCAGATAGGAGCCATCCTTACGCAAGACCAGATCGGGCTCGTCTGCGGCAGCCCCGGTGGCCCCGGTGATAGCTTTGAGGATGTCACCGGTGCTGAGCACACCTTCAAAGCTGCCATATTCATCAAACACCAGCGCGATATGCACCCCGGCAGCCCGGATCAGCGCCAGCCCGCCAAAGGCATCGGCGCTATCCATCACCACGGGGGCCGACTTGACCAAGGCGCGCAAGTCCAGCCCCTCGCCACGGGCAAGCTGCGCCAGCGCATCACGCACCACGACCACACCGGTCAGGGCATCGGCATCGCCATCGCGCACCGGCAGACGGCTAAACGGGGTCTCCAGAATCTGCTGGCGCAACACATCGGTATCCGCCGCCAGATCGAGAAACTCGACCTCGCGCCGTGGCGTCATCAGCGCCCGCACCCGCCGGTCAGCAAAGCGCATGACCCCGGCGATCATCTCACTTTCACCGCTTTCGAGCACACCGGCACTGGTTGCTTCGGCGATAATGGTTTTTACCTCTTCCTCGGTGACCTGAGATTCCAACACGGCGCGGCTGCCCAGCAGCTTCAGCAGCAACCGCCCGGATTTATCCAGCAGCCAGATCAGCGGGGCGGCGGCCCGCATCAGCCGGATCATCGCCGGGGCAACCCGGCTGGCCATTTTCTCGGGCGCGGCAAGGGCGATCTGTTTGGGCACCAGCTCGCCAACGATCAGCGACAGATAGGTGATAATGGCGACCATCGCGCCATAGCCCACGGCATCGGCAACAACCTCGGACCAGCCCAACCGACCCAGCCATCCGGCCAGCCGCACACCCAGCGTGGCACCCGAAAACACCCCGGACAGAATGCCCACCAGGGTAATGCCGATTTGAACAGAGGATAAAAATGGCCCCGGCGCACCGGCCAGCTGCAGCGCCGCTTCGGCACCGCGTGAGCCTTGTTGCGCCAACCGTTTCAGGCGCATCGGGCGGGACGAAACCACGGCGATCTCGGTCATGGCAAACAGCCCGTTGACCAGGATCAGCACGACAATAACAGCAATTTCCAGAAACAAAGGGTCCTCGCATTTGCCCCGTCACGACGGGGCCCTATTAAGGCCCTATCATGACAAGACAATGCCGTAAGGACAATATTAGCCGAGGAACAAATACGCCGCGAGCGCCAGACCGGCGACAATCCGATACCAGCCGAAGGGTTTTAAGCCGAACTTACCGATGAACGCGATAAAGCCCTTAACCACGATATAGGCGACGATGAACGACACCACGAAACCAATGGCGATTTCTGAACCGGCCGAAGACGTCATCAGCGACCATTTCTTGTACAGTTCGAACACTGTGGCACCGAACATGGTCGGCACCGCCAGGTAAAAGGTAAAGGCCGCCGCCGCTTTACGATCCACGCCCAGAAGTTCACCGCCCAGAATGGTTGCCCCGGAACGCGATACGCCCGGAATGATCGCCAGCACCTGACACAGGCCAATCTGAAAGGCTTTTTTAAGCGGCAGAGCATCGCCATCGCTATAGCGGGCCTTGGGCGCAATCCGCTCCAGCGCCAGAATGAGCAGCCCGCCTAAGATCCAGCTTGCCGCAATCACCGGCATGGCGAAGGTCGGCTGCAACAGATAGCCGTTGATATATTTGATGAAAGCGGCACCGATGACCGCCGCGGGCAGAAAAGCCAGAAGGACCGCCAACGTAAAATGCTGTGCCGATTTCTGGCTCGGCAGACCGGTCAGCACCGCCCAGAATTTGCGCCAGTAAACCGCCACCACCGACAGAATTGCGCCGAACTGAATGACGATAGTGAAGGCTTCCCAGTGATTGTCGGGCAGGCCCAGAAGATGCTCGGCCACCAGAAGATGCCCGGTAGAGGAAACCGGCAGAAACTCGGTCAGCCCCTCAA
>JBAVPS010000033.1:0-6092 GCA_049693315.1 Rhizomicrobium sp.
CGACAGTGGTCTGCGAGCCCATCACCGGATGCTGCAGGCGATAGGATTCGCGCGGCGTAAACGATGCGCGCATGACAATGCCGCGGATGGTCTGGGTGTCGAGGTAATAATGCGGCAGGCGGCCATCAAACAGCACCAGCGTGCCGACATCGCGTGGCACCGGATGATCGGCAAAGAAACGGCCGACCATATCGTTCTGATTGCCGATACCCTGCTTATGGACATCATTGGACGCCAGCAGCAGGCGGGGATTCTCGATGCCGCCCAGCGCCATCACAACATATTTGGCTTTGACGGTGAAACGCTTGCCATTCAGGGTGGCGACATCCAGCCGCTCCAGCCGGCTGCCATCGGCAGCCAGATGCATCTTGGTGACATTGGCGTTGAGGAAGGTTTTCAGCCGGCGAACATGTTTGAGATCACCAGCATAGCGTTCGCCAAAATGGGTCGGCAACACATCGCCGCGCATTTTGCTGAACTGGAACCAGCGTGTGTCAACGCCGCCCGCGCCTAAGGTCACTTCCGCTTCGGGCAGGGATTTCTTGACCCCGTCATAAAGATAGGGTCCGGCCTCGGCCAGCGACTGGGCCTTGGCGAAATAGGGCAGCAGATCTTTGCGGGTGATCGGCCAGCCGGAATAGGGCATCCAGTCACGCTTGAGAAAATCGGCTTCATCCAGCGGACGGCTCCAGCCACCCCAATGATTCGACGAACCGCCGAGATAGCGCAAACGCACAGCGTCCAGCGGCTGATAATCGGCATCGACGATCTTGCCCTGGTACAGGGCCTGGGTCTTCTCGTCGAATTCCATATTGCCGCTTTCCAGCAGCACAACATTGATCGGGGCGTCTGCCAGAAGCAGCGCCAGCGAAATTCCCGCCGGGCCGCCGCCAACGATGGCCAAGTCGGATTCCACTACATGTCCCGAGGGCATAGTGCGGGCGTCGATGAAACCGCTCAACTACAAGTGCCTTTCTTGTCAATCTGTTGCACGGTGTTTGCCATGCGCGCTCTTCTTGTCGGAAACTGGCTCTGAGTACAAGCCGAAATCCTGTCCGGCACGCCTTGTTGCCTGCAACATGACGACATTGTTATTTTCAAAACGGACCGCTGCGTTTTGTGTTGTCGGCCTGTTTTGAAACAATGCGTTTACTGACATCCTGTAAAAACTCCGGCCAGATTTGGATCTGGCCGAAGTATTTTACGGTAATCAGGGTGTTTTACGAAACGGTTTCCTTTTGACCAACTATCCGCTGGGTGGGGTGGTTGGTCTCGGGCGTCAGGCCATCCATTGAATCATGTACGGAATGACCAGCGGCACCAGGATTGCGGTGGCCAGGGCGTTTAGCCCCATGGCCAGACCGGCAAAGGCCCCGGCCATCTTGTTGATGCGCATTTTGTGTGCCGTACCAAGGCCGTGGGCCGTCAGCCCGGTGGCAAGGCCGCGGGCGCGAAAATCGGTGACCCTGACCATATTCAGCACCCCGGTCGAGAACATCGCACCCAGAACGCCGGTTAGGACGACGAAAATCGCGGTCAGTGACGTCGAGCCGCCGATGGTGCCGGATATGCTGATGGCAACAGGGGTGGTGGCCGACTTTGGTGCCAGCGACAACATCAGCGCACCGTCTGCACCGCACAGCTTGGCGATAATGACCGAGCTGGCCGCCGCAAACAGACTTCCGGAGACCATCGAAATGGCAATCGAGACCACCGCACTGCGGATATGGTTGTAGGCATGGTACAGCGGGATGGCGAGCGCCACCGTGGCCGGGCCCAGCAGGAAGTGGACGAACTGCGCACCGGCGAAATAGGTGTGATAGTTGGTATGGGTCAGCAGCAGCACGGTGACGATCAGCGCAATGGCGATCAGCACCGGGTTGGCCAGCGGGTGACGCCCGGTTTTTTCTGACAGATATTCCGCCACGATATAGGCAAACAGCGTCAGTGTCAGGTTGGCCAGCGGTGTGGTGGCCAGAAAGACCCAGGCGTGCTGCACGTCATCCACGCCAAGATGAACCTGGCTCAAACCAAGTTGAACTTCGTTCATGGCTGTTTTCCTTCGGCGGGCTTCTTACCAAAGTACCGCAGGCAGAATTGCATCACGATGCCGGTAAAGGCGATGGTGGCGGCGCTGGATATAAGGACAGAGGCTGAGATCGGCAGCCATTCCTTGCCGATAAGATCAAATTCCTGCATGACGCCAACGCCCGCGGGAACAAACAAGATCGGCATGTAGTGCAGCAATCCCTGTGATGTCCAGTCAAGTCTTCTGGGAACATGACGCCGCAACACAAGAAGTGCGAATAAAAGTACCATTCCAATGACGGCACCGGGTACCACCAAAGAAAAGGTTTGTTGAATTGTTGTGCCAATCAACTGGAACAACAGTAAAATAGCAAAAGATGTGACGAGTTTCATTTTCTATTGTGAGAGGAATTTCCTCCTCTCACCCTGGCAGTTGGTGCCTTTTCCTACATTCCATATGGTATAACGCATGCGAATACGTCAAGACCTTAACGGACTGACGCAGTTCACATCGATGTGCAGGATATTACAAAAGAAGAGGTAAAGGGATGGTGGAGCTAAGCGGGATCGAACCGCTGACCTCCTGCATGCCATGCAGGCGCTCTCCCAGCTGAGCTATAGCCCCGTTTACCATCAGTCATGGCTCTGGTCGGCCATGAAGTCTTACTATGTCCGGTTTGGGAACCGGGAAATTGGTGGAGCTAAGCGGGATCGAACCGCTGACCTCCTGCATGCCATGCAGGCGCTCTCCCAGCTGAGCTATAGCCCCATTGTACCACTTCGATGCGGGAAGAATCGAAGCGGGTGTCTTTTAGCGCTCGTCCTTCTCGATGTCAGCATCAATTATGCCGCTGACATCATCTTCGTCGCCTTCGTCAGGCTCCAGAAGGGCATCGTCGCTATCGTCTTCTTCCACCGCGTCGTCGTCGATGTCTTCGATGGAAACGTCATCGGCATCAACAACCGACATGCCGGGACCGGCATGGGCGGGTTCGTCGTGGACGACTTCATCGTCTTCTTCACCGGTGGTGAGCTCGGGCTCATCCTCTACCGATTCGATGATGCCTTCCTCGACTTCGACTTCCGTATCCTGTTCCGACTCTTCGGCATCCTGAGGCGTCTTGTCTTCAACTTCCGCCTGACGACGGCGCTGTTTAAAGATCGCTTCCGGCTCGAAGGTGAACGAGCATTTCGGGCATTCGATCGGCCGTTTGGCGAGGTCGTAAAAACGTGCGCCACAGCTGGGGCAAACGCGTTTCGTACCTAGAGCTGCCTTGTCCAATTTCCTAGTCCCGTGCTGAAACCAAATTCTGTGAGGGGGCGTCGTTTGCCACGCCCGCCGAAACTTGTAAAGCCTAAAGACGCTTAGCGCGATAGAAAAATTGTGCGCGGGCTCTACTTGCGCTAGGTGTGAACACCTAAAAGACGCCCTACAAGGATTTCAGACGATCATGACCACTTCGCCCGAAACTACCCCGTTAACCGCTTGTGCATCGCCCGCTTTAACCGGTGTGGCGCTGGTGCCGGGTGATAAGTCGGTCTCTCACCGGGCGCTGATTCTGGGCAGCCTGGCGGTTGGTGAAACCCGGATTTCGGGCCTTCTGGAGGCTGGTGATGTGCTGAATACCGCCAAAGCGGTGGCGGCCTTCGGGGCAACGGTGACGCATGATGGTCCCGGGGCCTGGCGGGTCAGCGGCACCGGGGTGGGCGGTTGGGCCGCACCGGATGATGTGCTCGACTTTGGCAATGCCGGTACCGGTTCGCGTCTGGTGATGGGGGCAATGGCCACGTCGCCGGTTACGGCGGTGTTTACCGGCGATGCTTCGCTGCGGTCGCGGCCAATGGGGCGGGTACTTGATCCGTTAAAGGCTTTCGGGGCGTCTTATGATGCGCGCGAGGGCGGTTTGATGCCGCTGACCTTGCGGGGGGCCGCCGATCCGGTTCCGGTCGATGTCACGGTAACCGTGGCCTCGGCGCAGGTGAAATCGGCACTTTTGCTGGCCGCGCTCAATGCGCCGGGCCGCTCGCGCATCGTGCAAAAGGTGCTGACACGCGATCATACCGAACGCATGCTGGCCGGTTTTGGTGCGGAAATCACCGTCAATCCGCTCGCCGATGGCGGCGAGGAAATCTGGCTGACCGGCGAGGCCGAACTGAAAGCCTGCACCGTGGAAGTGCCGCGTGATCCATCCTCGGCGGCGTTCCCGCTGGTGGCCGCGCTGATCGTGCCGGGCTCCGACATTGTGATTCCCGGCGTGCTGCTCAACCCCCGCCGTGCCGGGCTGATTGATACGCTGATCGAAATGGGCGCCGATATCACCATCGAAAACGACCGCGTCAGTGGCGGCGAACGCATCGGCGATCTGCATGTGCGGGCCTCAAGCCTGAAAGGGGTGACGGTTCCGGCGGAACGTGCCCCCTCGATGATCGACGAATATCCGGTTCTGTCGGTGGCGGCGTCGTTTGCGCAGGGCGTGACGCGAATGTGCGGTCTTGGTGAATTACGGGTTAAGGAAAGCGACCGGCTGGCGGCGATTGTCGCCGGGCTGAAATCGGCCGGTGTTGCCGTGACCGTGGATGGCGATGATCTGATCGTCACCGGCACCGGCAAGGTGGTCGGCGGTGGTTTGGTCGAAACCCATATGGATCACCGCATTGCCATGTCGTTTCTGGTGATGGGGCTGGCATCCGATGTGCCGATGGCGGTGGAAGATACCACGATGATTGCCACCAGCTTCCCCGACTTTTTGCCGCTGATGACCCGGCTGGGCGCAGTCTTCGCCGAAGCCCGCTAAGTGCCGTCGATGTACGAATTTACCGACGCACGGATCGAACGCTACAGTCGCCATATTCTGCTGGAGAATTTCGGGCGGCAGGGTCAGGAAAAGCTGTGGGCCGCGCGCATTCTGGTGATCGGGCTGGGGGGCTTAGGCTCGCCCGCCGCGCTGTATCTGGCTGCCGCCGGGGTGGGCACGCTGGGGCTGGCCGATGCCGACACGGTCGAGCTGTCCAATCTGCAGCGTCAGATCATTCATACCACGCCGGATCTGGGCCGGCCCAAGGTGGAATCGGCCGCCGACAAAGTCGCTGCGCTGAACCCGGATGTGCGGGTGAAGCTTTACCCTGCGTTTCTCAACGCCAGCAACATTATGCCGATACTGGCCGATTATGACTTTGTCATCGATGGCACCGACAGTTTCGTCTCCAAATTCCTCATCAACGATGCCTGTGTGCTGGCGGGCAAAGCTTTCTCGCATGGCGGCATCTTACGCTATCAGGGCCAGACCATGACTGTGGTGCCGGGCCGGTCGCCCTGTTACCGCTGTTTGTTTGATGGTCCACCGCCCGCCGATTCTGTCTTCACCTGCGCCAACACCGGCGTGCTGGGTGCCATCGCCGGTATGCTGGGCACAATTCAGGCCGCCGAGGCGCTGAAATATGTCACCGGTACCGGTGATCTTTTGACCGATGGGCTTTTGACTTTCGACGCGATGAAGATGCGCTTTCGCACCGTGCCGCTGCAGCATAATCCGCAGTGCCCGGTGTGTGGCGACCACCCGACGATTACGGCACTGGCCGATCCGGTTCAGCCCGCCTGCCCGTTATCGTAACGGGGAATCGGTTTTAAAGAATGAGTTCCAGATAAACGCTGTCTGCCAGTTTCCCGGCAACGCAACAGGTGTTTTTTGCTTCCCCGGTGATGGTGAATCCCAGCCGTTTGAGGATTTTCAGAGAACGGATGTTTTCCGGGTCTACATCCGCGGTGATGTGTCGGTGACCGCCAGCGCGGGCCCGTGCGACCACCGCCGTAAGCGCCTCGTGGGCAAGCCCGGTGCTCCAGATCGAGCGGACGAACATAAAGCCAATTTCATCCTGGCGCCAAAGACCGGCGTAACCGATCAGGCTGCCTTTATGCAGAACGGCAAGGGTGTCGCCGCGTCCGGCAGCGTTATCGGCCAGGCTGCGGTTGAGAATTTCCATGGTTTGAGCCATGTCCGTATGCGGAGGGCGTGAGCCGTAGCGCATGGCTTCGGGATCGCGGAATAAGGCGTGCAGTGCGGGGG
>JBAVPS010000034.1:0-2035 GCA_049693315.1 Rhizomicrobium sp.
ACTTTACACAGCAAGAATTAACCGAAAATGGATTCTGGCGGTCATGTTTGAATGGTCCGCCAGCAGGCATCAGTGGCGACCTCGACTTGCGTATTATTCTGGGACAAATCAGCAGCCAGGATGCCGCCAGCCCTGTGGCATAATCGCGCCTGGGCAAACCACAGATATGCGTCACCGCATACGGCAGAGACTTTTATTGATGTGATGAAAAGAAGAAATGGTGCACCGGGTAGGATTCGAACCCGCGACCCCCAGATTCGTAGTCTGGTGCTCTATCCAGCTGAGCTACCGGTGCGCCTTTTCAGGTGGCGCAACCTATTCACCCGCTTTAAGAAAGGCAAGCGGCACGATGCACTTTTTTTGATTTTTTTATGACGTGGCGGAATTGCTGGCTTTTTTCTTCAGCCATTTATTGCTTCCTAACCGTGGGGTGCCACACAAAACAACTATGAAGATAAATAGATTAAATGGCACCCAAAAAGCGTTTGCCAACTATTCTTTAACCGCTGCATAATGTAAGGAATTCGGGCGGGCTGGGCTTACGTACCGCAAATCATCGGCTGCATGCCATTGGCGACGTGCTATGGCGGCTTGCCATACGGCGAGGTCGGTGTGCACTTGTTCCGGCCAGTCGGTGTGGTTAATACTTTATTTTTAAGTACCGTGATTTATTATCAACGGGGCTAAGAGGGACCAAACGCCGGATTATAGGTATTAATTCGGCGGATGCGGAGATGGCATATGACTGCTAGGACGGCCGAACGGGCAATGATTGCAGGCGTTTCGTCGCGTTTATGGACTGCTTTGTCGTTGGTGGCAGCGCTAGGCCTATCGGGCTGCGCAGGCCTCGACACAATGTTGTTCGGCGATGATGAAGCGCCGCAAGGCGCTGCAACCGCTACTGCCATGCATGGCGCTCCCACGGCGGAGGCTCCAACCGGGGCTCCGGCAGGGACACCGGCACCAGCGGCCTATCAGCCCAACACCACAGGCGCCATTTTGGCCCCGGTGGCGACGATCACACCAATTTCCATTGAACCGGGCAGCGAAACCGGCACGGCGGTGGGTAAAACCACTGCAGCGCTGCGCAGCAAGATGGTCGAACTGGAAAACTCTCTGGGGCAAAATGCCCAGAAGCTGGCCACATTACGCAATGGCGGCGCGGCCACGGCAGTCGCCTATCACGAATCCAAGGCTCGGATCACCACCCGCCTGCAGCTGGGCACCACCCGCGGCAACCCGGAACTGGTGAATGAATGGAACCGGGCGCAGGGTTCGCTGGACCAGCTCACCGCCAACATCAATTCACTCAACGCCTTGGCCAAAGATGCGGCCAGCGATGCGTCGGATGCCCATTACGCCCTCGACCAGATTGCGGCGACACTGAATGTCTCCGGCGCGGTCGATGAGGACCATCGTCAGCTGCGTGTGCTGGAAGACGAAACCAGCCAGTCCATCGTGCTGATCGACCGCCTGTTGCGGGAAGTCTCGGACGATGTGCAGCGCCAGACCGCCTATGTCGCCAACGAACGGGCCAATCTGACCGCGCTTGCCGGTTCGATTAAGAATGGCGAGTTCTATGGCACCGACTTTGGTGCCCAGATCATCTCTGCCTCGGGCAATGGTCGCCAGATTGCTTCGGCGGTCTCTGGTGCGCCGCTGGTGGTGATTCGTTTTGATCACGCCAACAAGGACTATCAGGACGAACTTTACACCGCCCTGCGCCAGGCCTTGCAGCAGCACCCCTCAGCCACCTTCAAGGTGGTGGCCGTTGCCCCGACCAAGGGCACCGTGGCCACAGTGCAGCTGGCCCAGACACAAGCCCACCGCCATGCTCAGGA
The DNA here is from genome assembly GCA_049693315.1 of Rhizomicrobium sp. Classification (GTDB taxonomy): domain Bacteria; phylum Pseudomonadota; class Alphaproteobacteria; order Micropepsales; family Micropepsaceae; genus Rhizomicrobium. Next base: position 1,842 of record JBAVPS010000034.1, read on the forward strand.
CGTGCTGCGCAGCATGACCGATATGGGCGTGCCGGCTTCGCGGCTCAGCATTACCTCGTCAACCGATCCGTCGGTGATGGTCAGCGAAGTTCAGGTTTTCCAGCGCTAGGACCATAAAGCCAAAGCCTATCAGTCCAAACGCCGGTCGATTCGACAGGCGTTTTTTATGGAAAAATCTCGCGATAACTTTTGAC
>JBAVPS010000035.1:0-2182 GCA_049693315.1 Rhizomicrobium sp.
TGGGTCTTCAAACGCGGGGCCAGCCCCTATCGTTTCACCGTCGATCTGCATCGGGTCAGCGGTCTGTGGCTGTGGGCGCTTTTACTGATCCTTGCGTCCTCCAGCGTGGCGCTCAATCTGCCGCAACAGGTCTTTCGGCCGATTGTTGCGGTGTTTTCACCCTTAAAACCCGGCTTCGGTGGGATGATGGCGCAACATCCGGTGCGACCGGGCCAAGCGCTGATTGGTTTTGACCGTGCCGCCGATCTGGCGCGTCAGGACTTTGCCCGTCAGCATCGCGCCGCGATCGTCCATCAGATCATGCAGTATGGCGGAACCTATGGTGTGCTCTATGCCCGCCCCGGTCGTGCGGGCGAAGACGGGCTGGGCTATTCGACGCTGTATCTTGATGCCTATGATGGCGCGGTGGTGAGCGATGATCGGCCCGACACTGGCAGTCGCGGCGACCGCTTTCTGGCACTGCAATACCCGATGCATTCGGGCCGCATCTTCGGGCTGACCGGTCGGATCGCAATTTCGCTGATGGGGCTGGTGGTGGCGATGCTGTCGGTTACCGGTGTGATCCTCTGGCTGAAAAAGCGCAGGAAACGTAAGCACTAAAGTTTAAGGCGTGCTCAGCACCGGCTGCAGAACATCGAAATGCAGATGCAGGAATATCGCATCCATATGGATGCGGGGTGAACCGTTATAAAAATCCTCGTTGGCCTTATAGCGCATTTGCTGCCAGCCAACGCTCAGCATCCAGTTGCTGTTGACGCGATACCCGAGCGATGCGGCATAGGCGCGTACCCCAATGTTTTGCACCGGATTACCACCCCGGGCGGTGCCGTCGCTATATTCGGCATCCAGTGACCAGGGGCCATGATCGTATTTGATGCTGGCATGGGCGGAATCTGTTTTGCCATCTTTACGCACATCGGTGATGCAGAAGGCAAAGGCATTACTGACGTGATAAGCCCCGCCAAAGCCGATGGTATCCTGTTCACTGAGCGGCAATAAAAACTCCGCCCCCAGCGCCCAGTCGGTCAGCCCAGCCTGATCGGGTTCTTTCTCGGCTTTGTCGACATGGGAAAAACCCGCTCCGCCCGAGAAGTTCGCCTGCACCGGGCCGATCAGGGTGTGATAGGCCCCACCGATTTCCCAGATGTTCGTTTGCCTGCCGTGGTGCCGTGTGCCGTAATCGACGAAGGGGATCACCCATTTGCCTTCGCTGGGGGCATAGGACAGCCCGAAGCGAAAGCCCTGCCATTCGGGGGTGTAATAGACAATTTTGGCATAGTTGAACGAGGTCTCGACCGTGCTGTTAAAAGCATAGTGATCGACCATGACGTTATGGCTGGCGGGGTCGGGAAAGAACGTGGCGTTATGGGTTTCGGTCGAAACTTCGTTATCCACCACCGGGCCGGTCAGACCCAATGCATAGGCGGCACCATCGGCCATGCCGATCTGTAGCCGGCCATAGGAACTGACCCAGGTGCCATAGAGCTTCTGCACCAGATCGCTGTCGTAATTATCGGCGGTGTAGCGGTCGTGATAGAGGTAGAAATACCCCGAAAGGCTGACCCGCTCCCCCTCGCCGAGCGGCTCGACCAGCCGTGTCGTCAGCAGGGCGGCGGCGCTGACACTGTCGGCGTCAAGGTCGTGGGCGCTGGGCTGAAAGGCCGCCGCCGCGGTGGCATAGGCCGAACCGCCAACCGTAAACACTGTCGCCCCGTCACCAATCTGCAGCGGCGAAATTTCCCCGGCGCAGGCAGAAGACGCCAGCGCGGCCAGAGCGAGCCCCGTGGCGTAAATCCAGTGATCGTGACGTGAACGCAAAACCGTAAAGCGCATAACCATACCCTTTTTAAGGATAGGTCTATCAACTACGAGTGATGTTGCGTGTCAATCTCATATATTACCACAACGTGTATGCTGATGGGTTACGCCACGCCCGCCGCCCTGGCATCCTATGGTGGCGGATTTTACGAAAGTCTCAACAGCGGTGGGTTATTTCGCGTCGACGCCGACCGCATCGGCAACCGTGGCAAAGCCGTCCCGCTTGAGGGCGGCGGCCAGATCGCGCTTGATGCTGCTGAGCAGCCCGATACCGCCGAATACCAGCGCGGTATAGACCTCGACCAGGCTCGCCCCGGCGCGAATCTTGGCATAGGCATCGGCGCCCGAGGATACCCCACCAACC
>JBAVPS010000036.1:0-5686 GCA_049693315.1 Rhizomicrobium sp.
ATCGTATGTTGCATGATGCTTTCGGCACCAAAAGCTGGCACGGCAATCTGTATGGCGTGATGAAGCGTCTGATGGATATCCGCGACGAAGCGCGCAAATAGAGGCTCTCATGCTGGAAGAACTCAAAGAACAGGTCTGCAAGGCCAATCTCGATCTGGTCACGGAAGGGCTGGTCATCCAGACCTGGGGCAATGTCAGCGGCATCGACCGTGAAAAAGGTCTGGTGGTGATTAAGCCGTCGGGCGTGCCCTATGGCGACATGAAGCCGGAACATATGGTGGTGGTGTCGCTGCAAACCGGCAAGACGGTGGAAGGGACTTTGCGCCCGTCATCGGATACGCCGACGCATCTGGTGCTCTATCGTGCCTTCCCCGGTTTGGGCGGCGTGGTGCACACCCACAGCCTGTTTGCCACCGCGTGGGCGCAGGCCAAACGCGATGTGCCGGCCCTGGGGACCACCCAGGCCGATTACTGGTATGGCGGCATTCCCTGCACCCGGCTGATGACCAGGGACGAAATCGCCGGTGCCTATGAAGCCAAGACCGGTGATGTCATTGTTGAAACCTTCGCGTCGCGCAAAATCGATCCGATGCAGGTGCCGTCCGTTCTGGTGGCAAGCCATGGCCCGTTCGCCTGGGGCACGTCGCCGGATGGTGCGGTCCATAACGCAGTCGTGATGGAATTCGTCTCGCGTCTGGCCAGCGAAACATTGCGGATCGCGCCTGAAACCGGTTCGATGCAGCAGGAGCTTCTGGATAAGCACTTCCTGCGCAAGCATGGACCCGGCGCGTATTACGGCCAAAAATAAAGGCCGTAACGCCGCGCCATAAGCCCAGAATAAAAATATCACTTAGGGGGAAACGAGGGTTTTATGAGTAACACAGTCGCAAATACCGCCGCGCCGGTATCCGTGTTCAACGCGCTCGACTGGTGGATCGTTGCCGCCTTTGTCGCCGCGATGGTCTGGGTCATCTTTTTGTCGATGCGCAAAAAGGCTGAATCCGGCAAGGATTACTTCCTGTCGGGTAAGGACAGTAACTGGCTTCAGATCGGCTCCTCGATCTTCTCCTCTAATATCGGGTCCGAGCATCTGGTCGGTCTGGCCGGTGCAGGCTTTGCATCGGGCATGGCCATGGCCCACTGGGAGATGCAGGGCTGGATTATTCTGGTGTTGGGCTGGGTCTTCGTGCCGCTTTATGATCGCATGAAGGTCTTCACCATGCCGGAGTTTCTCGAACTGCGCTTCTCGCGCGGCTCGCGCAGCATCCTCAGCATTCTGACCATGGCATCCCTGGTGCTGACCAAGATTGCGGCGACGATCTATGCCGGTGACGTGGTGGTGCGCACCCTTCTGGGCATCGACAGCGTGAATCTGCTTGGCTATCAGGTCGACGTGTTCTGGGTGATTGCGCTGGGGCTGGCCTTTACCACCGGTCTTTACACCGTGCTGGGTGGCCTGCGCGTCATCATGTACACGGCGGTGCTGCAAACCCCGGTGCTGATCCTGGGTTCGGTCTTCATTCTGTATCTTGGCCTGCACAAGCTCGGCGGCGGCAGCCTGTCTGTCGGCTGGGCGGCGATGATGCATGCTGCGGGTAACAATGTGCACCTGATCCGTTCGGCCCATGATCCGGAATGGTCGTGGCTGGCGGTGTTGCCGGGCTCGATGATCATCGGCTTCTGGTATTGGTGTACCGACCAATACATCGTGCAGCGCGTGCTGGCTGGTCAAAATCAGACGGAATCCCGCCGTGGTGCCATCTTAGGCGGTGCGCTGAAACTGACCCCGGTGTTCATCTTCCTGATCCCCGGCATGATCGCCTTTGCGCTGACCTCAATGCCGTCGGCGGGCTTCCATACCACCGGGGATGCGGCCTACACCTCGCTGGTGGCGCAGATCCTGCCGCATGGTTTCCGCGGGTTTGTCGCTTGCGGCATGATCGTGGCCCTGATGGCCTCGCTGGGGTCGAAGTTCAACGCCTCGGCCACGCTGTTCACCATGGACTTCTATCGCAGCTGGCGCCCCAACGCGTCGGGTAAGGAAGAAGTGGTGACCGGTCGTATCGCTACGGCGGTGATCGTCATCCTCGGCATCCTGTGGGTGCTGGTGATCAAAAGCCTGCATTCCAACCTGTATGTCTATCTGCAAAGTGTGCAGAGCTATCTGTCGCCCGCCATCGTGGTGTTGTTCGCCGCTGGTGTGTTCTGGAAGCGGGCTACATCTCAGGGTGCGTTCTGGTCGTTCCTGATCGGAATGGTCGGCGGCTTTGCCCGTCTGGTCGCCGATCTGGTGATGAGCAGCCACAAGGTTCTGGTCGATGGGCTGAAGCAGCAGCTCTTCACCCATGCCATCACGCCGGAACAGTATGCGGCTGGTATTGCCCCCTTAAAGGCGCAATACGGCATCATCTTCGAGATGTGGAACATCAACTGGCTCTATTACTGCCAGATTCTGCTGGTGGTGACGGCGGCGTTGATGATTGGCATCAGTCTGATGACCAAGGCCCCCGATCAGGCCAAGCTGAAATATTCCTGGTTTGGTGCCACGGATGAAGAAAAGGCCGCCACCCGCAAGAGCTGGAACTGGATCGACGTTGCCGCCAGCGTTGGCGTGGTTGTCATTGTCATCGTCTTCTATGCCTGCTTCTGGTAAGGCGTGACGTTACAGACGTAAAAAAACGGCCGCCTGTTTTGCAGGCGGCCGTTTTGTTTTAAGCGCAGTTACGTGGTGATCAGACCTATGGCCCGCGAATCCTGGCCCTAGTCAATCACATGGTGGCGGGCCACCAGGAAAATGTCGGCCACCAGCCTGAGCGGGGTCGCATCAACCTCGGATGCGCCAGCGGCAATCAGTTTGGCAAAGCGGCGGTAGAGCGCGGCATATTCGGCATACATGCCGCAGGGTTCCGCATCGCTATCCGGTGCCGCGCCATCAATCGCCAGCCGGGTGGCGGCGGCGGTCAGCTGCAGCGCGCCGCGATCGGTGGCAAAATCCATGTCCCAGCTTGGGGGGCCGCGATAATGGAAATCGAGCGAGGCGGTGATGACCGCACCGCTTTCGGTGCGCAACTGAATCTCGGCGGCGCAGGGGCATTGCTGTCCGACGCGGAAATAGAGGTTGGCTTCTTCGGCATAAATCGGTTCGGGAATAATATCGGTCAGCACCGACAGCGCGTTGATGCCGGGATCAAACACGCCATAGCCGCCTTTTTGCCAGACCCAGCTTTGCCCGGGATGGCTTTCGGCGACATCTTCCTTCCAGACGATGCGGCCCGACTGGACCAGGCGGTCTTTCAGCCAGGCCTTGGCCTCGCCAACGCGGGGGGCATAGCGCAAATGCCAGCTCGGGAAGAAGCTGCGGTTTAAGGTGCGGGCCAGATAGCTCAGCTGATCCAGCTCGGTCAGCGTGGCGCAGGGCGGTTTTTCCACCAGCACATGCTTGCCAGCGGTCAGTGCCCGGCGCGACAACTGGAAGTGATCGACCGTCGGGGTGGCGATCACCACAGCGTCGATTTCTGGCCCATGCGCCAGCATTTCCTCCAGCGAGGTGAAGTTTTCAATCCCATCCACCGGGTCGCCCCGATTAACGCCACTTACCAGCCGAAAATCAGGACTGGCCGTGATGACAGGGATATGCTGGTCGCGCGCAATCTTGCCAATGCCGACCAAACCGATACGCACGCTCGCCATAAGGGGCCTCCCTGACGCTATATGCCATTTTATAGTGGCTTTTTTCTAGGTAGGTGCGTAACTTTTTCATTCGTTTGGGGGAAACGGGAAACATATCTCGCCGTGATAACACTACATAAGGACAGCGCGGCCAAAAAGCCGCGCAAAAATGGCCGTAAGCATAGTGGTGCGGTGACCATTCATGATGTCGCAGAACGTGCCGGCGTTTCGCCGATGACGGTCTCGCGCGTGATTAATGGCGAGCGCAATGTGCGGGAAGTGACGCGCGCCCTGGTGATGGCGGCGGTGGAAGCGCTCAACTATGCGCCGAATCCGGCTGCCCGCAGTCTGGCGGGGTCGGAAAATTACCGCATCGGGCTGCTCTATTCCAACCCAAGCTCCTCATACTTAAGCGAATTTCTGGTCGGGACGCTGGATGAATCCGCCCGCAAGGCCACCCAGATCCTGCTTGAAAAAAGCGATGTTGCCAGTGCCGCTCAGGTGGCGGCGGTGCGCAAACTGATCGCCAGCGGTGTCGATGGGGTGATTCTGCCGCCGCCGCTTGGTGAGTCCGAGCCGGTGCTGAACGAGCTGCGGGCCAAGGGCATTCCGGCGGTGGGGGTGGCCTGTGGCAGGCCGGGCCCCAAGGCCATCTGTGTGCGCATCGATGACCGCGCCGCCGCGCTTGAGATGACCAACTATCTGATATCGTTGGGTCATCGCCGCATTGGGTTTATCCGGGGCCACCCCAACCAAACCTCGTCAGCCGAGCGCGAAAAGGGCTTTGTCAAAGCCCTGACCGAGGCGGGTATCGCCCTTGATGCGGCGCTGACCGTGCAGGGCTATTTCAGTTACCGCTCCGGCCTTGATGCGGCCGAGCTGCTGCTGGCCCAGAAACAGCCGCCAACCGCCATTTTCGCCAGCAATGACGATATGGCCGCCGCCGTGGTTTCGGTGGCGCACCGGCGTGGGCTGGATGTGCCGCGGGATCTGTCGGTGGTGGGCTTCGACGATACCGAAATTGCCACCACGGTCTGGCCTGAACTGACCACGATTCATCAGCCCGTGGCCTCGATGGCAGAGGTTGCCATCGAATTGGTGGTGCGGGCGGTGCGCAAGCTGCGTTCCGGGACCGAGCCCAAGGCGGTCGATCATCTGGTGGCCTATGCCATGGTCAAGCGCGGCTCGACCGTGGCGCCTAGAAATAGAACGTAGGCCTGTCTATCAATTCCTGCGGGTAAGGCGGGGCGTTAATTAACGTATTTTTTGTGGGGGAGCGGTCGGATGTCCGCTTGCGCGTTGGTAACGCTATCACTACGGTCCCCATCCATAACAAGGTCGGCTGTTGAATGTCCGGCTACTTTAAAGAGGGACGGTTGTTCGTCCAAGGCTATTGGAAACGGTCTGCTGCCAACGGCGGTGGCCTTGTGCCTGGAAGGAGTGTCTGTATGGCAAAGTCCAATACTATGCTCGTGGTTGGATTGACACTGATCGCCGCGTTGGGTGGTCTGTTATTCGGCTACGATACCGCGGTGATTTCAGGCGCGGTCAAAGCGATCGACCATAATTTCATCACCCCGCAGAACTTATCTGAAACTGCCGCTGGCAGTCTGTCGGGCTGGACGATTTCCTGCGCGCTGCTCGGCTGCATTATCGGCGCGTTCATCGCCGGTCCGGTATCGACCCGCTATGGCCGCAAACCGGCCCTGATGCTGGCCGCCGTGCTGTTCTTCCTCGGCTCGCTTGGCTCGGCTGTTCCGGAGGTTGGCTTCGGCGTGATCGGTCAGATGGGGCCCAAGGCGCTCGATCCCTTTATTATCTACCGTATTATCGGCGGTATCGGCGTTGGCATCGCTTCGATGGTGTCGCCGATGTTCATCGCTGAAATCGCCCCGGCGGCGATCCGCGGTCGTCTGGTCACCTTCCAGCAGATCGCCATCGTCGGCGGCATGCTGGTGGTCTATTTCGTCAACTGGGCAATCTCGCTGCAGGGTGATGACCAGTGGATCCTCAATGT